>NZ_JBFUGE010000742.1:0-2668 GCF_056403075.1 Ideonella sp. P3_A4
GGGGCAGCGGGCCGAAGATCGTCATGATCGGATCGGTGCCGGCGGACTTGCCCGCGCGGATGCGCCGCRGCTTCTCGAGCCCTGCCTCCATCGCCGCATAGCCGCGAGCGACCGAGGCGGTGAACGGCCGGCGGTTCGCCGCCGTGAACGTGGCCTCGGCCTGATCCCAGCGCTTCTTGTCGAAGCCCAGGACCGGGCAGAGCATGGCGTCGTACTGCTCGCGCATCACCGGTTCAAAATTCATCCAGCACGAGGTGCGGCCACCCACGCGCAGGCCGGTGGCGGCGCGCAGGTCCGCCGCCAGTTTGTCGACGATGTAGAGCTCGAGCCGGCCCAGTTGCAGCACGCCGTTGGGCGCCTTCGGCAGCCGCTCGGCGTTGGCCGACACGAACGGCAGGCCGGCTTCGGCCACCACCTGCGGCGCAATGCCGATCGCGCACCAGCTGCCGAGCACCAGGTCGACCTTGGTCGCCACCAGCTCACGCGCGGCGGTCTCGGCCTTGCGAGGGTCGCAGGCGCTGTCCTTGATCACCAGCGTGGGAGCGGGCTGCCCCGGCCAGGTCTTGATGGCCAGCTGCATGCCCAGAATGATCTCTTCGCCCTCGGCGGCGCTCGGCCAGCTCTGCGGCACGATCGCCCCGATCGTCAAGGTCTGGCCCGCCAACGCTGCGCCAGACAGCCCTGCCGCGGCAGCCAAAACCATCCCATGCGCCACCTGGCGCGCCCAACGACTTGTACCCCACATCCCTCGGGCTCCTTGCATTTCTTGCCGACTGCGGACCCCGTCATCGCGAGTTGCCGCTCTTAAGAAAGCGGTATCGCCCGGACGGCGGCTGGAGGCAATCGCCGTTTACCCCAGTGACCGTATGTAACAAGGATGTACCTGGGCCAACTGCACGCTTTGGCGTGCGGCAGCCTCGGGAGTCAAGTCGGCAAAACACGCACCCGCTTCGCGGTCGCCCGGAAAAGTGTTTCAACTCCGCCGCGCCGGCGCAGCCCGCGCCAACGCAAGGAGCACCAGGGCTGTTCGGCGGGACCGAGATGAAATGATGCGAAGTGACCGCCGATGATCAGCATCGGTCGGTCAGTAAAGCCGCAGCGTCAGCGGCGAAACGGCGGACACCGCGGGTCACCCCCCGCGTGAGGCAACCCCAGACGGACCCAGGGCACCGCCCTGGATCCGCCCTGCACTACCAGACGCGGCAGCGCTTGACCGGCGCCATCGGCTGGCCCGGCTTGCAGGAGAAGGCCTGCTCGAACTCCGGCAGGTTGACCACCAGCCCGTTCACGCGGTACTTGCCCGGCGAGTGGGGTTCGATCTTGGCGTTGACCCGCAGCTCTTCGGGTCGCGCGCTCTCACACGCCCATTGGGCAAAGCCGATGAAAAAGCGCTGGACCGGCGTGAAGCCTTCGCGCTGGGCTTCCGGCGGCGTGCCGGCGATCTCGGTCTTCCACGCAATCATCGCCAGCACCAGCCCGCCCAGGTCGGCCAGGTCTTCGCCCAGCGTCAGCTTGCTGTTGATCTTGATGTCGTCGACGATCGTGTATTGGGCGTACTGGTCGGTCAGGCACTTGGTGCGCTCGTTGAAGGCCTTCTCGTCCTTCGGTGCCCACCAGTTCTTCAGGTTGCCCTGCGCATCGAACTGCCGGCCTTCGTCGTCGAAGCCGTGCGTCAACTCGTGGCCGATGGTGCCGCCGGTGTTGCCGTAGTTCGGCCCGTCGTCCATCTTCGGGTCGAACAGCGGCGGCTGCAGCACGCCGGCCGGGAAGTTGATGTCGTTCATCTGCGCGTTGTAGTAGGCGTTCACCGTCGGCGGCGTCATGCCCCACTCGCCACGATCGACCGGCTTGCCGATCTTGGCCAGTTGGCGACGCACCTCGAACTCGGTCGCCCGCTGCACGTTGCCCAGCAGGTCGTCGCGCGCGATGCGCACCGAGCCGTAATCGCGCCAGCGGTCGGGGTAGCCGACCTTGTTGACGATCGTGGCCAGCTTTTCGAGCGCCTTCTTCTTGGTCGCCGGGCTCATCCAGTCCAGCGACTGGATCTCGGCGGCCATCGCCTCCTCGATCTGCTGGGTCATGTGCACGGTCTTCTTCTTCTGCTCGGGGCTGAAGGCACGGCGCACGAACTCCTGGCCGAGCGCGTCGCCCAATTCGCCGTCGACCAATGTCACGCATTGGCGCCAGCGCGGGCTGGGCTCGGGAATGCCGCGCAGCGCCTTGCCGAAGAACGCGAAGTTCTCCTGGAAGAAAGGCGAGGCCAGTTTCGGCGCCACGGCATGCACCAGGTGCCAACGCAAGTAGGTCTTGAGCTCGCCCAGCGGCCGCGTGCGCAATTGCTGGTCCATCGCCTTCACGAAGGCCGGCTCGGTGACGTTGAACACACGCTGGTCGGCCAGCCCCATGGCCTGCAGGTAGTTGGCCCAGCCGAAGCGCGGCGCCAGGCGCTGCAGCCCGCGCATGTCGACCTTGTTGTACAGGCGGTGCGGGTCGCGCTGCTGGACGCGCGTCAGTTGCGGCTTGGCCAGTGCGGTTTCGATCTGCAGCACCACCGCCGCGTCGCGCTTGGCCTGCTCGGGCGTGCCGCCCATCAACTCGAACATGCGTGTGACGTGTGCGAGGTAGTCGGCACGGATGCCGCGCATCCGGGCGTCGTTCTGCACGTAGT
>NZ_JBFUGE010000743.1:0-2666 GCF_056403075.1 Ideonella sp. P3_A4
ACCCACTGCTGCACCGCAAAGCGGATGCGCGCCTTGGTCTTCTCGTCGCCCTGCAGGCTCTCGGCCATTTGCATCAGCGTGCGGGCATTGAGCAGGTACATCTGCGCGGTGTAGGCCGCGCCGGGGTTGGCGCCCCAATCCTTGGCAGCGAAGCGGCGGTCGCCCACCGGCTTGTGCGGCTTGGCTTCCTGCCCTTCGGCGCCCGTGGTCGACAGCGCCTCCAGCGTGCCGTTCCACAGCGCGGTGGCCTGCTTCAAGTACTCGCCTTGCAGATCGCTCATCGACGTCTGCGGCAGCGTCAGGCCGGAGAATGAGCGCCAGATGTCACCCACTGCGTGGCCGAAAGCATCGGCCTGGGCTTGAGCGTGGGCGCCGAGGGCGCCAAGGGCCTCCAACGAGGGCTGCTGCTGCGACTTACCAATCACTGCTTTTGTCTCCTTGCGGTGGRCCCGCGGCTCGGCTGTGGCGGCCGCCTGAAATGGCAGCGGTGCCTGGGCATTGGACTGCCGTCAGCTTACCGCATGATGACTCTATTTTTCGTTACGTGAGATTACTTATCACTGCCTGAAATGCACATTGTCGCCCTGGGTTGGATGTTTGTCGTGGTGCTGATGAGCCTTGCAGAGGCGACATCGCCCCAGGGCACGGTGCTGGGTGCGCTGGTCACGCTGGCGCTTTACGGCCTGCTGCCGCTGGCCATCGTGCTGTACCTGATGAACACGCCGCACCGCAAACGCGCGCGCCGTCGAGCCGAGATGGAAGAGGCCGCAGCACAAGCCGAATCGCCGCCGCCTGAGGGCCGCGATGATTAGCGAGAAGGCCCGCTGCGCGACATGACGTTGTGCACTGCACAACGTCCATTTGGAGGTCCACAGCTGCCACGCCATCAATGCGGCCCTGAGGCAGTCCACTTTCCACGGCGGTGGCGGCAGGGTGACGGCGGTAGCCCCGTTCTACGGCCTCTCGCGGGGGGCCGCCGGTGGCGTGCCGGCCGCGGCGTGATCAGCACCGTCGCGTCCGACTGAGGTTGGGGCGACCGCGAATGGGGCCTCCGACCGGGGCCACCACCGCCACCCTGCGGGCGGCGTTGATGGTGAGGCACCGCCGTCCTGAGGCGGCGTGAGGGCTCGAAAGACTACCGAATCCAGATCGCTGCAGCATGGCGGCCCGTCACCCGGTCACGGCGGAACGAGAAGAAGCGCGCCGGCTCGCTGTGGGTGCACCACTGGCCGCCGCTGACCTGCGTGACACCAGCCAACTGCAGCCGATGTCGGGCCAGGCCGGGCAGATCAGCCCACCACTTGCCAGGCGCTGCACACGGTTGGAAGAACGCTGACGCTCCCGCGCCAAACGCCTCACGCACGTCGTCACCTACCTCGAATGCAGTGGGCCCGATGCAGGCACCGAGCCAGGCGCTGACCTCGCTTGGCACGCAGCCCGCGGCCTCGTACAGCGCCTCCAACGTCGCCTCGACCACACCGCCGGCCAACCCGCGCCAGCCCGCGTGCGCCGCGCCCACCGCATGCCCGCCCGGTGCCGCCAGCAGCACCGGCAGGCAATCGGCCACCAGCACCGTGCAGGCGACTCCGCGTTCGGTCGTCACGCTGGCATCGGCTTGCGCAAAGGCCTGGCCACGCGCCAGGTCGGCCCGCGTCAGCCGCACGACGCGCGCGCCGTGCACCTGGTCGAGATAGACGGGCTGCGCCCCCTCCAGCCAGCCGGCAAAGCGGCGCTGGTTTTCGTGGATCGCCGCCGGCTCGTCGACGGCGTCGCCCCGCAACCCTGCCGGGCGCAGGTTCAGGCTGTCGAACGGCGCACGGCTGACTCCGCCGCGGCGCGTCGACATCAAACCGCCGACCTCGGGCGGCAAGCCGTTGGCGGGCAGGTACGGAACGTTGGACTCAGCCGGCATCAGGGCATTTTTCTGGCCGCGTCGCCTCGAACGCATCCAGCTTCATGCAGGCTTCGAACACGCGCATCACGTTCGGCACATGGTCCAGCCGGCACTCGAAGCGCTGCGCGTTGAAGATCTGCGGCACCAGCACGCAGTCAGCCAGGCCGGGCGTGTCGCCCACGCAGTAGAGCGTGGGCACGGCGGCCAGTTGGCGCTCGACCGCTTCCAGCCCCGTCTCCACCCAGTGCTTGTACCAACGGTCCTTCGCGTCTTCGTCGACGCCGAGCGAGTTGACGAGGTAGCGCAACACGCGCAGRTTGTTCAGTGGGTGGATCTCGCAGGCGATGTCCAGCGCCAGTGCGCGGGCACGGGCACGGGCCAGTGGGTCCTTCGGCAGCAACGGCGGCAGGGGGTAGGTCTCGTCGAGGTACTCGATGATCGCCAGCGACTGGTGCACGAAGGCGTCGCCATCCTTCAGCAGCGGCACCAGGCGCGAGGCGGACACAGACGAGTACGACTCGGCGGTCTGCTCGTTCTTCTGCAGGTGGACCGACTTGTAGTCATAGGCCAGGCCCTTCAGCGCCAGCGCAATGCGCACGCGGTAAGAGGCCGATGAGCGAAAGTAGTTGAAGAGTTCCATCACAGCGAGTTTCCTGTTCAGACTTCAGCCAGCACGATGTCCAGCTGCAATTGGCCCAGCCCTTCGATCGCACCGACGAGCCGGTCGCCCGCCACCACCGCACCCACGCCGGCCGGCGTGCCGGTGAAGATC
>NZ_JBFUGE010000744.1:0-2665 GCF_056403075.1 Ideonella sp. P3_A4
ATGTGCTGAAGCTCGCCGCCCGCAAGCAGACCAGCGCGCCGCCGGCGACAGTCGGCAGCGCGCCGATCAAAGAGCAGGTGATCCACTTCATCAACAAGAAGATGCCGGGTGGGTTGCCGAAGAAGACGGCGCGGGCCTTGCTGGACATCGAGGACAAGCACTACGTCCCGATCATCCGCAACCCGTCCGCGACCACCTCGGAAACCGAGGCGGTCTTCTACTTCCCCGGCTGCGGCTCGGAGCGCCTGTTCAGCCAGGTTGGTCTGGCCACGCAAGCCATGCTGTGGCAGGCGGGTGTGCAGACCGTGCTGCCGCCGGGTTACCTGTGCTGCGGCTACCCGCAGCGCGGCTCCGGCCAGTTCGACAAGGCCGAGAAGATCATCACCGACAACCGGGTGCTGTTCCACCGCGTGGCCAACACGCTGAACTACCTGGACATCAAGACGGTGGTCGTGTCCTGCGGTACCTGCTACGACCAGCTGCAGGGCTACAAGTTCGAAGAGATCTTCCCCGGCTGTCGCATCATCGACATCCACGAGTTCTTGCTGGAAAAGGGCATCACCCTGGCCGGTGCCGGCACCACCTACCTCTACCACGACCCCTGCCACAGTCCGATGAAGCTGCAGGAGCCGATGAAGACCGTCAAGGCGCTGGTCGGTGACGGCGTGGTCAAGAGCGAGCGCTGCTGCGGTGAATCGGGCACGTTGGGCGTCAGCCGGCCGGACATCGCGACCCAGGTGCGCTTCCGCAAGGAAGAAGAGCTGCGCAAGACCGAGGCGCAGCTGCGCGCGTCGGGCGCGGTGGGGCCGAAGGAGGATCTCAAGATCCTCACCTCCTGCCCGAGCTGCCTGCAAGGGCTGTCGCGCTATGGAGACGACCTGCAGAACGGCCTGCTCGAAGCCGACTACATCGTCGTCGAGATGGCACGCAAGATCCTGGGCGAGGACTGGATGGAGCGCTATGTCGAGCGCGCCAACGCCGGCGGCATCGAGCGGGTGCTGGTCTGATGGCGCAGGTGACAGGGTGTGAGCTGTGTGCGGCCGGTGAATCTGCCGCCTGGACGGAGGTCGTGGCCGACGATCGCCTGCATGTCGTGCGCGTGCTGGACGCGCCGGAGTTCCCGGCCTTCTACCGCGTGATCTGGCGCGACCATGTGGCCGAGCTGAGCGACCTGTCGGACGATGACCGTGCCCATTGCCTGAACGCGGTGGTGGCGGTCGAAAAGGTGCTGCGCGACGAGCTGGCACCGACCAAGATCAACCTGGCGGCACTCGGCAACATGGTGCCGCACCTGCACTGGCACGTGATCGCCCGTTTCGACTGGGACAGCCATTTTCCGCAGCCGATCTGGGGCGCACGCCAGCGTGAACCAATGCCGCCGGCGACCGAGCGGCTGCGTCAGTCGCTGAACAAGCTTGATGAGTTGATCAGCACTCGGTGGAAACGATGACACCGAGCTTGGGTAGCATCGGGGGTTAGTGCGGCTCGCGCACGGCCTCTTTCTTTTGCCCCACCCGCCATGATCCGCGTCGCGTCTGCCTTGCTTCTTGCCCTGACCCTGGCCGCCTGTGGCGGATCGGACGGGAGCACACCGGTCGGGTCTGAGGCCGACCTGCTGGTGACCAATTCAGGCCCGGAAGAGGTGTACGCCGGCGAAGCAGTGATCTTTGAGGTCGCGGTGACGAACGAAGGGCCCGCCAGCGCCTCTGATGTGCAGTTGGATCACCACCTGAGCGGTGGCGGGGCTGAACTCGGCACCGTCACTTGTTCAGCCACCGGCAACGCCGAATGTCCTGCGCCCCTGGGCCCGAAGATGACCCTGGCCAACCTGCCTGCCGGTGGTGGCCTGGTGTTCCATTTCGAGGTGAAGACCGACCTGGCGTGGCGTGGCTCTGTGACCAGCGCGCTTATCGCCAGCGCCGATGCTGACACCGACCACAGCAACAACATCGGTGAATCAACGACGCAGGAAGTGGACAAGCCGGATCCGCCGGACCCCCGCAACGGTGACTATGTGGTGTTCGCCAGCAATGGCCGCCAGTACACGCTGACGTTGGACTTCAACGAGATGAGCTACCACATGCTGGGCTCTCAAGTGAACCGCACCGGCACCTTCACACCTGATGCCGACGGGGTCAGCTACGTCTTCGCCGGGACGGCCCGCTTTCGCATCGAGTCCGACTTGGTGGTTGGTGGTTTCGACTTCAACTTCGGCCAGCACGTCTACGACCACGGCGTGCGGCCCTTCGTCGCCGCACGGCAGTTCATTACCGACACGGCGCCACTGGTGGGTGTCGGCTACAACCTCTTGGGTGTCAACCTGCGCCGCAACGACAATCTGGAATCGGTCGTGCTGCCGTCGGTATTTGGCAACGGTGTGCTTCAAAGCTGCCGAGCTCCTCTGCCCGTGAAGGTGGACCTTTGCCCAGAGGAATTCTTGGCCACCTATGTCCTGACCGTGGCGGGCTCGGAGATCACTGGTGACGATGGCCACAGCGACGTTATCCATTTCCGCCTGGCTCAGTCAGGCTCGTCGCTGATCCTGCTGCAGGCCGACGATGCTGCCGACGGCACCGGTCGCCAATTTCGCGTTGGCCTGACAGACACCTCCACGGGCCTGGCCGGGGGCAGTTTTGCCACGAGCAGCACCAGCAGTGCCTGGGGC
>NZ_JBFUGE010000745.1:0-2661 GCF_056403075.1 Ideonella sp. P3_A4
CAATGATGGACTTCCAGGTCGAGGTGCCGGGCAGCTACGTCCTGGTGGACCACTCCATCTTTCGCGCCTTCAACAAAGGCGCGCTGGCGATCCTCAAGGTCGAAGGGCCGGAGAACCTGGCCATCTACAGCGGCAAGGAGGTCGACGAGGTCTACATCGGAGACCGCGCGCTGCCCAGCGTAGCCGCCGTGACCGTTGCCGCCGAAGCCGCGAAGGCTGGCGCACTGACTGTCGAAGAACAGATCAAGGCCGGTCAGGCGCGCTTCGCCGGGACCTGTTCCACCTGCCACCAGGCCAACGGTGCCGGCTTGCCCGGGGTGTTCCCGCCGCTGGCCAAGTCCGACTGGCTGGCAGCCAACCCGAAGGCGGCCGTTGACGTGGTGCTGCAAGGCTTGAACGGCCCGGTCAAGGTCAATGGCCAGGACTACAACTCGGTGATGCCGCCGATGAATCAGCTCACCGACGACGAGATCGCCAACATCCTGACCTACGTGTTGAGCAGTTGGGGCAACCCGGGCGGCAGGGTGACGAAAGCCGAGGTCGCCGAGCGGCGCAAGGCCGTGGCCGCGGTCGCCGCAGCCCATTGAGCCAACGCGCGATGCGCTGCTTCGTCACGCTGCTGTCGTTGACGCTCGGCACCGCCGGCGCACAGGCCGCTGACGACGTCTACGTGAACCTGCCGGGCGGTGAAGTCGCCTCGGCGCTGAAGTACGAGGACAGCGGCAGCCGCCTGCGCGTCACGCCGTTCGCGCTGATGAGCTTGCCGGTCACGAACGCCGATTTCCTGGCCTTCRTGCGAAGGCACCCGCAATGGCGTCGCGATGCGGTGGCTGGCGTCTTCGCAGAGTCGCGCTACCTGCAACTGTGGGCTGGGCCGCTGCAACTGGGGCCGCAGGCCTTGGCACAGCAGCCGGTGGTCTGGGTCAGCTGGTTTGCTGCCAGCGCGTACTGCCAGGCGCAAGGCGCGCACTTGCCGACCTGGTCGCAATGGGAGTACGCCGCTGCAGCGGATGAACTGCGCACCGACGCGCGCAGTGACCCCGCCTGGCGCGAGCGCATCCTCGCGTGGTATGCGCAGCCGTCGACCCACGCCCTGGCCTCTGTCGGCTTGCAGCCACCCAACGTCTACGGCGTGTACGACCTGCACGGCCTGGTCTGGGAATGGACCGAAGACTTCTCGGCCCTGCTGGTGTCAGCCGACAACCGCGACCAGGGCGACCCTGATCGGCTGAAGTTCTGTGGCGCCGGCGCCTTGTCGATCAACGACCGCGACAACTACGCGGTGCTGATGCGGGTGGCGATGCTGTCGTCGCTGGAGGGTGCCGACGCTACGGCCAATCTCGGCTTTCGCTGCGCGCGCTGAAAGGATTCGCCATGCACCGTTCGATGGCTCTGCCCCTGATTCTGGCCACCGCGTTTGGCGCACTGGCCGCCCCCGCGCCGTTGCCGCGAGACTCGATCTACCAGCTCGACGCATCGCTCACCGACCAGTCCGGGCGCCGCCTGACGTTGGCCTCGAAACGAGGCACCCCTCAATTGGCAGTCATGTTCTACACGTCGTGCAAGTTCATCTGCCCGACGATCATCGACACGGTGTTGGACATCGATCGCAAGCTCACGCCTGCCGAACGGCTGCGACTCGGCGTGCTGCTGATCAGCCTCGACCCGCAGCATGATGACCCTCGCACGCTGAAGGCCGTTGCCGACAAGCGCGACCTGGACCTCACCCGTTGGACCTTGGTGCAGCCGCAGCCGGCAGACGTGCGCGCCATCGCGAGCCTGCTAGGGGTTCGCTACCGGGTGCTGGCCGACGGCGAGTTCAACCACACCGGTGTCTTGGTGCTGCTTGACGCAGAGGGCCGGATCGTTTCGCGCAGCACGACGACGAGTGGGACGGCGGATCCACAGTTCCTGGACCGTGTGCGAACGGCGCTGGTCGAGTCTGGATCGAAGTAATCCGAAATGGCGTGGTGGCCATGCGAGAAGCGGCGCCGTGGACTTCCACCCGCATCCGTCAGCTCAACAGGGTGAGGCGGATTCGTTCGCCTGAGGGCTCAGCGTCTTGGTCAGGCGAACCTCGTCGTGCTCCCTGCCCTCTTCGTCGACCCGGGTGAAGCCCAGGCTGGTCGCCAAGCCCAGCATCGCGCGGTTTTCTCGCAGCACCCAGCCCACCAGGCGCGGCGTGCCCGCTGCTTGCGCGTGCCGGATCAGGTGGTCCATCAACAGGCGCCCAAGCCCCTTGGTCTTCAGGTCGCTGCGCACGCTGATGGCGAATTCGGCTTCGGTGTTGTCCGGGTCGCGCACGGTGCGTGCCACACCGAGCGTTTCCGGCTGCCCCTGGTCATCAGTCGCGACCGCGATGAAGGCCATCTCGCGGTCATAGTCGATCTGTGTCAGGCGGGCCAGCTCGCTGCGCGGCAGTTCGCGCCGGGTCTGGAAGATGCGCATACGGATGTCTTCCGGGTCCAGCCGCTGGATGAAGCGCAGGTGCTGCGCTTCGTCTTCCGGGCGGATGGGCCGCAACACGATGTCGCGGCCGGCCCATTGCAGCGTCTGCTCCCATTCGGTGGGGTAAGGCCGGATCGCGAACCGCTCGGCGCCGGCCACTGGCTCTTTCGCCAGGCGGATGCGTGCATCCAGCGCCAGCACGCCCTTCTCGTC
>NZ_JBFUGE010000746.1:0-2660 GCF_056403075.1 Ideonella sp. P3_A4
CAGCACCGACAGTGCGCTGACCGACCGATAGCGGTAGTAGACCGAACCACCCACCGCCAGCACGTGCGCCCGCAGGTCCGTCAGTTCCGGATCGGTGGAGTTGCTGACCACCAGGGCCCGCACGTAGCGCGCCCCGTTCTGGTCGCGCACCCAGCTGTGCCTGGGCGCAGATGGCGTCTGCAGTGCATCTCGCAGATCCGCCGCGAACTTGCGCGAAGCATCGCCCTGCGCACCCTGCGCCAATGGCGGCCCCCACAACGCGGTGAGGAGGCCAAACCCGGCCAACGCGACGAGCAAAGCTCGAAGCATGCGGGACTCGATCAATACGACGAAGCGTGTGAAGCTACCCATGCGCGACTCCCTGGAGTTGTCCAACTTGAGGCTTGGACCCCCGGACGTCGGGAGGGATCGCGTGGCGTACCGCTTGCGCAAGGGATGCCGCCGCGCCGCAGCATGTGCAGCAGCGCGCAGGGTCTCGCCTAGAGGGCGAGCCCGTCTCGTTGGCAACCCCGCTGTCCTAACCCGTTAGGGCCGTAGACCGGAAGCTTTGCGACCCCGACTTTCGTACGGGTGTGCCTTTGTCTGGATGACAGCCACGGTATCGACTTGAAACGAGTTCGGGTTTAGCAGCTACCCTTGGTGCGGCCAAAACGAACCTCGCGGCGTGACGCAATTCTCGGGCTGCTCCATGCACCCGACGACCTGCTACCAGCCAAAGTCAGCGGCATCTAGAGGGCGTTCTCGACTGCCGCTGTAGGGTGTTCTCAACGACCGGACTGGCGCGGTTCGAAGCGAAGGCCACGAACGCTCAAACGTCGTCGCCGAACGCCAGCGTGGTCGCGTGCTCGCCCAGGTCGCCGGGCCAATCGGCCACCATGTCAATGAAGCGCGCGCGGTCATTGGCAAACAGAGCGCGGGTGGCTTCCTCATAACCCGGCAAGTCACCGGCGACGGCCAGCATGAAGTGGTAGGCGCGCTCCTGCGCCTGGCGTTGCCTGTCCTTGTCGCCATGCACGCGCCGCGCCTCGTCGACCAGCTTGCGCAGCGCCACCGAGGCACCGCCCGGCTGGGCCCCCAACCAGGCCCAATGCCGTGGCAGCAGGGTCACTTCGCGCGCCACCACACCCAGCTTCGGCCGCCCTCGGCCACGAGGTTCACTGATCAGCTCGTCAGCGTCCGCCAGCGCCGCTTGCGCAGCCGTCAAGCCCAGGCGGGCAGTCAGCCGCGCGACCACCTCATCGTCCGAACCGCGCGTGTCGATGTCGATGCAGCTTCCGCTCTGGTCATCGAAGACCAGCACCGGGCCGGCGGCACCGCTGTCCAGCGCGCGCTTCGCCCGCAGCACCACGACCTGCAAAGGCCMTTGGGCGATCCGGAAGGCCCCATTGAAGACGGTGAAGGACGGCGGCGTATCGGCGGTGGTCATGGCGAGCCTGTCGGCATCAAGATGGCGTCAATTTTTACCCGGATCAAATAACAGAGTCAATAGTACCCGGGTAAAACTCACCGCTGATGGGTCTGCGGGCGTACGGCCCACGGCGGCGACAGCATCGGGGCGCGCAGAGCAATCGGCATTCCTGCAGTAATGAGCCGGCTCAGGCGCCTTATGGCTGCATTTGTAGGCGCTTTTCGAGCGACTGGCATCGGGTCAAAACGCCCACCATTGGCGGTGAACGATTAACAGACCCACTGTGCCTACCATCTCAATTCGTCGTCCTGTTGCTGCCGGTTGGATCGCCTGCGTACCGCAAGCGGCCGGCCTGCGCTTGGCGCTGGTTGAAGCCGGCGAACGCCCTGTCGTGCGCTGGTTGCACAGCGAGGCTGCCCGTGCGTCGGGCGCTGTGCTGCGCCGAGCCCGGCGAGCCTTGCCGCGTGGCCGCTGGGCCAGCGTGGCACTGCTCGAACGTGGCCAGTACCAGTTGCTGCAGACTGAAGCGCCCGAGATGCCGCCCGAAGAGTGGCGCGACGCGCTGCGCTGGCGGCTGAAGGACCAGGTCGAATTCCCCGTCGATGGCGCTGCCATCGACCTGCTGGCGATGCCGCTGCAAGCCGGCGCGCGCAACCAGCGCACCTTGCTCGCCGTGGCCGCGCCGGCCACCGCCCGCCTGGCCTTGCGCCGCGGCGGCGAAGACGCCGGCTGGCAATGGCAGGCGATTGACGTGGCCGAGACCGCGCTGCGCAACCTGAGCGCGCTGCTGGCCAGCCCGAACCGCGGCCACGCGTTGCTGCATCTGGGCGAGACCCACGCGACGCTGGTCATCACCGTGGCCGGCGCGCTGCTGCTGTCGCGCCAGGTCGAGGTGACCCGCGCACAGCTGGCCGACACCGACGAACACACCCGCCAACAGGCGATGGAACGTGCGGGCCTAGAGCTGCAGCGCACGCTCGACAACTTCGATCGCGTCTTCAGCCAAGTGGCTGTCGAGCGGCTCGACGTGCTGCCTGGCGCTGGCGCCGAAGGCCTGGCCGACTTCGCTCGTGAACTGCTTYATGTGCCGGTGCTGGTGGCCAAGATGGCCGACAAGCTGGACACCTCGCGCCTGCCCGCCGACACCGATCTGAGCGACCACTGGCTGGCCATCGGTGCCGCGCTGCGCCGCCCCGCCGTCGAAGAGACCCCTGTCGCCGCAGACACCGCTGAAAACACCGAACCCGTCGCC
>NZ_JBFUGE010000747.1:0-2657 GCF_056403075.1 Ideonella sp. P3_A4
GCGGGCGGGCGGGCCGGGCTCACGACCTCCAGGTTGAACTGGTGCTCGCGCAGGCTGCCCTTCAGCTCGGCACGCAGCGTTTTTGCCTGGGCCAGCTGCCAGGCCAGGCCGTCGCCGGCGAGCGTGGCGTTCAACGGGCCGTCGCCCAGGCCCGTGCCCTGGGCCTGAACGTCGAAGCGGTCGGCGTGCCAGGCCGGGTTGTTCAGCGCGTTGCCGCGCAGCTGGCCTTGCCATTGCGGGCTGGCGCCGGCTTGGGCCCAGTGCGCTTCGGCGTGGCCTTGCAGCGTGCCGGCGCGCGGCAGCCAGGCTGCAGGGTCGCCCGCACCCAGGCTATTGAGCCACGGAGCCAGCGCCGACAGGGCCGGTGCCTCKATGTTCAGCTCGACCTTGCGAGTTGCGCTGCCGCCGTCCTGCCCGCTGGCCGCGAGCTTGTTGCCGGCACCGTCGAGATTGGCTTGCAGGCTGGCGGTGCCACTGGCGTCGCGTGTGGCGTTCAGCTCGCCCTGCACCGGCACGCCGGCCCACTGGCTGGGCCGCAACGAGACGCCCAGGCGACCGGTCAGGCCGGTCAAGACGTTAGAGCCGGCAGCGCGCGGGCCGGGCGGAGGCGTCCAGCGGCCCTCGCTGTCCAGTGTGGCGTTGAGCTTGCTGGGGCCGCGCTTCGCCGGTGGCGACGCGCCGGGCCACCACAGCAATGGGTCGAACTCGGCCAGTTCACCCTGCGCCTGCCAGGCCCAGGCGGTGGTGGCACCGCCCAAGGTCAGCTGGCCTTTCAGCGTGGCGCGCGCGTCGCCAGCGCGGGCCACGGCCTGGGTCAAGGTCAGCTGGCGGCGGTTCAACTCGGCCTGCAGGGTCAGCTGTACTGCCGGGCCAGTGGCGGCGCTTGGCTTGGCCGCGGGTGCAGGTGCCGCCTTGTTGCCGCTGCTCTTGCGAGCCGCAGGAGCGGGCGGGTCCAGCCGGCCTTCGAGTTGGCCGTCGAGCTTGGCGTGCCAGCGGTCCAGCGGGTCGGAAGCTGGCGTAGCCGATGCGGCCGACGCAGGGGCGGACGGCGCGGCGGGCGTTGCCGGCGCGTCGATCGACGGCAGTCCGTTCAACTCCAGCGTCAGCGGGCCGGCCAGCGTCATCGCCGGCAGTCGCTGGTCCAGCGCGCTGGGGCGCAGCCCTTCGAGCAGCAGTTTGAGTTGCAGGCGCTCGGCGCCGGCGTTGGGCTGCAGTGCGCCGCTGCCACGCAGCTGGCCGCCGGGCGTGGTGCCGCCCAGGTCCAGCTCCAGCGACTGCAGCTTCAGGTCGCCCAGCGCCTGCGGCTGGCCCTGGGCCACCAGGTGCAGGCGGCGCAGCGGTAGCTTGTTTTCGTCCCAGCGGCCTGGGTCGTCGTTGATCAGCGTGGTGTCGACGTCGGCGGGTGCTGCCATGCCGCTGCTCTTGACGTGGGCTTCGCCGCGCAGTTGGGTGTGTGGCGCATCGGCCTGTAGCGCGGCCAGGTCCAGTGCCTGCGTGCGCAGGTTCAGGCTGGCCAGCGGCCAGGGGGCGAAAGGTGTCACCGTGGCATCGGCGTCCAGCGCCGGGCCTTTCGCGTCGCCGCTGGCCAGGTGGGCCTGGGCCTGCAGTTTGGCCAGGGGGCCGTTCAGCTGCAGTGTGGCCTGCCAGGGCGTGGGGGCGCCGTCCAGGCTGCGGGCGCTGGCTTTCAGCTGCAGCGCCAGCGGTGGGGTGGTGGCCAGCTCACCTTGCGCCTCGGCCTGCAGGCGCTCGGTGCGAAACCGCAGCGCATGCAGGGTGTGGCGCGCGCCGTTTCCGTCGCCCAGCGCGAGCTTGGTCTGGATGTCGAACACCGGTGGCAGCGTGTCCACCTGCAGCCGGCCGACCTGCGCGGCCTCGATGTCCAGCGCCAGCGGCAGGTGCAAGTCGGTGGGGGCCGGGGTCTTCGTCGAGCCTGGGCGAGGCGGCCCGGAACGCCACACCGCCTGCTCGGCCGACAAGGCCTGCAGGTGGATGCGCAGCCACGGTTCGCCGGGGCCGGGCCTGGCGGTCCACGAGCCGGTCAGGCCCTTCAGGCGCACCCGCTGCAGCTCCAGCACGTTGCCATCCTGTTCGAAGTGCAAGCGCTCGGCCGACAGCTCGTCGCCCAGCAGCGCGCCGCGCAGCCCGTCGACACGCAGGCCCGGGATCTGTGCCAGCAGCCAGGCGCTGCCGCCTTCGCTTCGGCTGACCCAGGTGCCGCCCGACACCACCGCAATGATCAGCACGACCAGCAGGCCGACCACGCTCCAGGCGATGCGGCGCCAGAGCCGGCGCGGTGCGGCGGCGGGTGGGGGTGTCGAAGGGGTTGCGTCAGCCATGGATCTCAGGCTTCAGAACGCAATACCGACGCTCAGGTGCACACGCCACTGTTTCAGTTCTTGTCCGTAGGCCAGGTCCAGCTTCAGCGGGCCGACCGGGCTGCGCCAGCGCGCGCCGACGCCGTAGCCCAGCGCGGGTTTCAGGTCTTGCACGCTGTCGGCGGCGCGGCCGGCGTCGATGAAGGTGGCCCACCAGACGGAGGGCAGGTCTTTCGACACCGGGTGCGCGAGTTCGGCGCTGGCAGTGAACAGCAGCTTGCCGCCGGTGACGCCGCCGTCGGGCGTGGCCGGCGCCAGCGTGCGGTAGTCGTAGCCGCGCAC
>NZ_JBFUGE010000748.1:0-2652 GCF_056403075.1 Ideonella sp. P3_A4
ACCTTGCTCAGAGGGCTTATGGACCACCAGTCCGGTGGTGTCTGCTGGCACACATACGCCGGGCTGACGACTGTGCACGATGGCCAGCAAAGTCCGCCCGTTGGGAGCCATCATGAGTGAAGCTGCGCTGCCTCTGACCGACGAGGACGACGGTCCCTTGTCGCCATGGTGGGTCCGTGCGGTGCTGATCGTGATGGCGCTCGGCTTTGCCGGCCTCATCGCGGTCACTTTGCTCGCCTATCGCAATGCACCACCGATCCCGACGCAGGTGACGAACCCTGCGGGCTCGCTGCAGTTCAGCGGCGACGACATTGCAGAAGGCCAGGCCGTGTTCCTGAAGTACGGGCTGATGGCCAACGGAAGCATCTGGGGCCACGGCGCCTACCTCGGGCCGGACTACGCGGCCGAAGCCCTGCACCGAATGGGCGAAGTCACGGCGCAGACCATCGCGCAAGCGCGGCACCAGCAGCGCGTCTCAGACCTGACGCCATCTCAGCGGGCCGCGGTGCGCGCCGAAGCGGCGGTTGAGCTGAAGACCAACCGCTATGACGCCGGCACCGAGGTGTTGCAGCTCACCGCCTCGCAAGCCGCAGCCCATGGCGAGTTGATCGAGCACTGGACCCGCTACTTTCACGACCCGGCGCTCAATGGCGGGCTCTCGGCCGACCTGATCACAGACCGCATGGAGCTGAGGCAGTTCACCGCCTTCGTCAGCTGGGCCGCGTGGGCTTCCGTCGCAGCGCGACCAGGTGAAGACTATTCCTATACCAACAACTTCCCCTACGACCCGAGCGTCGGCAACCGGCCGATCGCCGGCGCCTTGTTCTGGAGCGCCCTGAGCCTCGCCGTGCTGCTGGCCGGCATCGCCGTGGTGCTGCTGGCCTTCGGCAAGTTCGACTACCTCGGCTGGGTCACGCGGGGCCACCAGGTCAGGCCGCAGCTGCTGCCGGGCCAGTCCAGCGCCGGGCAGAAGGCGCTGGTCAAGTTCTTCGTGGTGGTCGCCTTGCTCCTGCTGGGGCAGACGCTGGTCGGCGGCGGCGTTGCGCACTACCGCGCAGACCCGGGCGGCTTCTACGGCTTCGACCTCGAACGCATCTTCCCCAGCAACCTGCTGCGAACCTGGCACCTGCAACTGGCGATCTTCTGGATCGCGACCGCCTATGTGGCTGCGGCGCTGTTCCTCGGCCGATCTTTGCGCAAAGACGAGCCGCGTGGGCTCGCCGCAATGACGCACGGACTCTTCGCCGCCTTTGCTCTGGTGATCGGTGGCAGCTTGCTCGGAGAATGGCTGGGCATCTCGCAGGTGCTCGGCGATTGGTGGTTCTGGCTCGGCAACCAGGGCTGGGAATACCTGGAACTCGGCCGGGTGTGGCAATACCTGCTGGTGGCGGGGCTGTTCGCGTGGTTTGCATTGCTGTGGATGCTGGTGCGGCCCCACACGCTCGCGAACCCGACGGTGCGGCCCATCGTCAGGATGTTCCTGGTCGCCGCCATCGCGATCCCGCTGTTCTACATTCCGGCGCTGTTCATCGGTGCCAAGGCCAACTACACGGTGGTCGACACCTGGCGCTTCTGGATCATCCACCTGTGGGTCGAAGGTTTCTTCGAATTCTTCGCCACGACCGTGGTGGCGCTGACGTTCTTCCAGCTCGGCCTGGCTCGCCGCAACGTCGCCTTGCGCGTGATCTATCTCGACGCGATCCTGTACTTCCTCGGCGGCCTGATGGGCACCGGCCATCACTGGTACTTCACCGGCCAGAGCAACTTCAACATGGCCTTGTCGGCCTTGTTCTCGGCCCTCGAGGTGGTTCCGCTGACCTTGCTGACGCTCGACGCATGGGACTTCGTGCGCACGACGCGTGGCGAGCGCGACGCCGCGGGCAAGGCCATCGACATCCCGCACAAGTGGGCCTTCTACTTCCTGATGGCGGTGGGCTTCTGGAACTTCGTCGGCGCGGGGATGCTCGGCTTCCTGATCAACCTGCCGATCGTCAGTTACTACGAGGTCGGCACGTTGCTGACGCCCGCCCACGGGCACTCGGCCATGATGGGTGTCTTCGGCATGCTGGGGATCGCGCTGATGGTCTTCGTGCTGCGCCAGACCAGCGACGACGCACATTGGCCCGCGATCGAAAAGTACGTCCGGGTCGCGTTCTGGGGCACCAACGGTGGCTTGGCACTGATGGTGGGCCTGAGCCTGTTCCCGTCCGGGCTCCTGCAGCTGTGGGATGTCCTGCACRACGGCTATTGGCACGCCCGCAGCCTGGATTACATCGGCAGCGAACGGTCGCACCTGCTCGAATGGATGCGCATGCCGGGCGATGTGGTGTTCATCGTGTTCGGCGCCGTGCCGTTGGTGATCGCCTCGATCAAGGGCTACCTGGGCGTGCGGGAGGGCGCCAAGTCGCCACGCCCGATCCTCGTCCCGGCGAAGCTGCCGGTGTAGTGATCCCACGTAGCAGGCAGGGCATGCGACTGTTCGATAGCGCACCGACCCGGCAGATCCCGCCGCGCAAACTGGGGCAGACCGCGCCGGCCACTTGAGCGCGGGCTCACGACTTCGAAAGACCCCATGCAGATCCTGCTCCACACCGACCCGAACACCGACGGCAGCGCGGCGATGACCGACCATCTCGACACCGTCGTCAACGC
>NZ_JBFUGE010000749.1:0-2651 GCF_056403075.1 Ideonella sp. P3_A4
GTGTTGTCCTACAAGACCGGCCACCCTGCCTGACCACCGGCCCGCTCGCGGCCTGATCAGTCCGTGTCCTGCGCCACGCGCCACAGCACGTTGCTGGGGTCGAACAGCGCGAAGTCGCGCATGCCCCACGGCTGGTCCTTTGGTTCGTCCACGCGCGCACCAAAGAACGCCGGCTGGTTGAAGTCCTGCAGCAAGAAGCTGGTGTCGCCGTGATGGAGGTATGCCAAGCCACCTTCGACCCACGCGATCTCGAAGCCGAGTGCCAAGCAGAACTGCTGCGACAACTCGAAGTCGATGGCAGGCACGAAAGCCTTGATTTCAGTCGTGGCGAGGCTCATTGCAAGGCCTTGATTCGTCGACGAATCGGTCGATTTTGGCAGTGCAAAACAGGGTCGAAAACTCTTGCGGAAAAAAGTGCGGTGCCGGCCGCACAACAAGACCTCTGACAGAGGTAAACCAGATCCTGACAGACGCTGATGCAGGCCCGTGTCTTGCCATTGTGGAATCGCCGCACCGCGATTCCAGACAAGGCGTTCGGGCGGTACAGCCGCAGGGATCTGTTCGCCGTCGAAGGAGTAGTCATGAACCTGATGAGTTGGGCCGCCACGCTCCTCGTGCTGGCATCGGGCACGGCCCTGGGCCAACAGCCGCAACCCCACCGCGACATGCACGACGACTACTGGATTCCAGTGGTCAAGGGCAGTGGTGGTGTACCCGGCGTGTACCTCGGCAGCGCAGGCGCCGACTGGGCGCAGAGGATCGACTTCGCGTCCGCCAGCGGCGGTATCCAGCCCGTGGGCTGGTCACCCTCCACCGAGCGGGTCGACTTCGGCGGCATGCCCAGGCCGGTGCTGCTGTCCACTGGCGACGAGCCCTTCGGCCCGATGCCACGCGGCGGCGACACCGGCGCCGCACTGGCGAGCAACATCAGGACCGAGGACGGGCTGGGCAACCTGACCGACGTGCTCGCCGTGCCCGAACCTTCGGCGCTGCTGATGATGCTGGCCGGCGTCGGTGCGATCGCCTTCGTGATCCGCCGGCGGATCAACGACTCCTGACTGCGAAACCCTCGACTCTCCCGGCTTAGCCGGGGTCAGGTGCCGCCGCCACGCTTGCGCGTCAGGCCACCCGCCGCACCTCGGCCCGCCGCTTGGGCCTGAGCAGCGAGCACAGGCTGGTCACCGGCCGCTGCGAGCCTTCCATGTAGATGCGCGGCCGACGAAGAAGGGCTGAAGTTGCGCCATGGATGGCGCCAGCAGCGTCGCCACCGTCGCCGCGGCCGAGACGCAGAACGCGAACCGACGGGGATCCGCGTCATCGCGCGGTCGGACGTGGCCGGACCGGTGCCGGTCAGTGCGCGTAGGCGAAGCTTTCGCTGGGCTCTTCGTGCACGGCGCGGCCGACACCGCGGTAGCTGAAGCCCAGCTCCACCAACTCGTCGGCGGGGCAGATGTTGCGGCCGTCGAAGACGCGGTGCCCTTCCATGCAACGGCRCACCTTGCGCCAGTCGATGCGGCTGAACTCGGGCCAGTCGGTGACGATGGCCAGTGCATCGGCCCCGACCACCGCGCCGAACGGATCGGCGGCAAACCGCAGCCGCGGCAGGCCGGCATAGCGCTCACGCGCCGCGGGCATTGCCAGCGGGTCGTAGACCACCACCTCGGCGCCTTCGGCCAGCAAGGCCTGGATCACGGCCTCGCTCGGCGCTTCGCACAGGCTGTCGGTGCCGGGCTTGAAAGCCAAGCCCCACAACGCGATGCGCCGGCCCGCCATGTGGCCGTCGAAGGCCTGGATGATRTGCCACGGCAGCAGCGTCTTCTGGCGTTCGTTGGCTTGCTCGATCGCGTCCAGCATCGGCAGGCTCAGCCCCGCGTCGGTGGCGCTGCGGCGCATGGCGCGCACATCCGTGGGCAGGTTCGGTCCACCAAAGCCGCAGCCGGGCGACAGGCTCTGTGAACCGACGCGCGCGTCGCTGGCGATGCCGCGCTGGACCTGGCCGATGTCGACGTGCAACTGCTCGGCCAGCAGTGCGAGATCGTTCATCAGGCTGATGCGCGCGGCCAGCATGGTGTTGCAGGCGTGCTTGGTGAACTCGGCGTCGCGCAGGCCCATCGCCAGCCACTGCGTCGGCAGCTGCAGCAGCGGTGCGTAAAGGCGCCTGAGCAGCTGCAATGCACCCGGCGCATCGGCACCGGCCACGATGCGCTCGGGCTGCAGGAAATCGTCGATCGCCTGGCCCAAGCGCAGGAACGCGGGGCAGGCGGCGACCGAGAACGGCACGGTCACACCGCGTCGAGCCTGCGCTGCAACGATCGCTTCGCGCACCCGCTCAGCGGTGCCGACGGGCACCGCGCTGGCGCTGACGACCAGCAGCTCGCTCGTCATGCGCTCGCCGATGCCGCGGGCCGCCGCCAGCACCTGGTGCACATCGGTCCAGCCGCCTTCGAAGCCGGTCGCCCCGACTGCAATGAACTGCACCCGGCCATGCGCCACGGCCTCGTCGGCGTTGGCGGTGAAGCGCAGCCGACCGGTCAGGCCGTGCCGCACGATCAGCTCGGCCAGGCCCGGCTCGTGGAAAGGCAACTCGGCCCGCGCCAGCTGCGCCATGCGGGCGGCGCCGGCGTCCATGCATTGCACGCTGTGGCCCAACT
>NZ_JBFUGE010000750.1:0-2649 GCF_056403075.1 Ideonella sp. P3_A4
CCAGCACGTCGGCGCCGCGGCCTTCGGACAGCTTCAGGCTCGTCTCGCCATCGAGCACCACGCCATCACCGGCGACCAGGCGCTGATGGCCGTTCAGCGTGATCTCGCCCTGCGCCACGTGCACATAGGCCAGGCGCTTCGGGTCCAGCGCCAGCTCGGCCGATTCGTCGCCGTCGAACAGGCCCGCGCGGATGGCCGCATCGGCATTCAACGTCACCGCGCCATCGCGGCCATCGGGCGCGGCCACCAGCCGCAGCTGGCCCCGCTTTTCGGCCTCGCCAAAGGCCTTTTGCTCGTAGCCCGGCGCCAGGCCCGCCTGGGCCGGCAGCAGCCAGATCTGCAAGAAATGGGTGCTCTGGCCTTCAGCGTGGTTGAACTCGCTGTGGCGCACTCCGGTGCCGGCGGTCATGCGCTGCACCTCGCCGGGGCGGATGGAAGCGCCGGTGCCGAGACTGTCCTTGTGCGCCAGCTCGCCTTCGAGCACGTAGCTGACGATCTCCATGTCGCGGTGGGCATGGGTGCCGAAGCCGGTGCCGGGCGCGATGCGGTCGTCGTTGATGACGCGCAGGTTGCCCACGCCCATGTGGGCCGGGTCGTAGTAGTCGGCGAACGAGAAGGTGTGAAAACTCTTGAGCCAGCCATGGTCGGCCACGCCGCGGTCTTCGGCCTTGCGTACGGTGATCATCTGAAAGCCTCCAATCTGTGTGTGCATCCAATGTAGGCAGTGGTGGCCTGCAGCGGGCCGCAGTGGCTCGAATCGACCTTTCAAATAAGATGAAGTCGACAATGCAAACGATATGGACCGAAGAAGCGCATTGACCCCCGACGCCCTGGCGATGATGGACACCATTGCCCGAACCGGCAGCTTTGCCGCCGCCGCCCGCGAGCTGGGCAAGGTGCCATCGGCATTGACCTACAGCGTGCGCCAGCTCGAAGACGCGCTGGACGTGCTGCTGTTCGACAGGCGCTCGCGCCAGGCGCAACTGACGGCAGCCGGCGAAGAGCTGCTGAACGAGGGCCGACGCCTGCTGGCCGAGATGGACGCGGTGGCGCAGCGCGTACGGCGCGTGTCCACCGGCTGGGAAACCGAACTGACGATCGCCGTCGACGACGTGCYGTCGCGCCTGACGCTGCTGGAGCTGTGCGAGTCGTTTTATTCGCTGCGGCCCAGTGGTGACAAAGAGCCCGGGCCGGGAACACGGCTGCGCCTGCGCACCGAGGTGCTCGCCGGCACGTGGGAGGCGCTGGTCTCCGGCCAGGCGGACCTGGCTTTGGGCGTGCCAGCCGACATGCCAGCGCCACCGGGCATCGAGATGAAGCCGCTGGGCTCGATGCCGTTCGTCTTCGCGATGGCACCGCACCACCCATTGGCCTCGCTGCCCGAGCCGATCGGCGATGAAGAGATCGTGCGCCACCGTGCGGTGGCCGTGGCCGACTCGGCGATGCGCATGGCGCGGATGACCGTGAACCTGCTGCCGGGGCAAGACGTGCTGACGGTGTCGAGCATGCAGGCCAAGATCGAGGCGCAGTTGCGCTGCCTGGGCTGCGGCTTCGTGCCCGAGGTGCTGGTGCGAGAGCACGTGCGCCATGGCCGGCTGGTGACCAAGCTGGTCAAGCGGCAGCGGCGTGTCGGCGGCATGGCCTACGCGTGGCGCAGCGCCGCCGTGCCGCAGCCGAAGAAGGCACCTCAGGGCCTGGCTTTGCAATGGTGGCTGCAGCAGCTGGAAAGCCCGGCCACGCGACAGGCGCTGCTCGAACGCCACTCGCCCCAGCACAGCCTGCGCGGCTGCGAATGAGCAGGCAAGCTCCGCCGGCGCCGTCGGTGCGATATGTCGGGCGTTTCGCCCCGTCGCCGACCGGCCCGCTGCACGCCGGCTCGCTGGTGGCGGCGCTAGCCAGTTGGCTGGACGCGCGTGCCCAACGTGGGCAATGGCTGGTGCGCATCGAAGACGTGGACACGCCGCGCTGCATGCCAGGTGTTGACCAGCTGATCCTGCAGCAGTTGGCCGCTTGTGGGCTGGTGCCGGACGAACCGCCGGTCTGGCAGTCGGCCCGCGGTGACCGCTACGAAGTGGCGCTACACCGCCTGCTCGCCACCAGCCGGGCCTACCCCTGTGCCTGCAGCCGCAAGGAGATCGACGAGGCACTGGCCGCGCTCGGCGTGCAGCACGAGCGCCACGGCGAGCGTGTCTACCCCGGCACCTGCCGCCACGGGCTGCACGGCCGCCCGGCACGCGCCTGGCGCCTGCGCACCGATGCGCCCGATGGCGGTGATCTATGGATTGAGTGGCAAGACCGCCGGCTGGGCCCGCAGCGGCAGCACCTGACCGCCGAGGTCGGCGACTTCGTGTTGAAGCGTGCCGATGGCCTGTGGGCTTACCAGCTGGCGGTGGTGGTCGACGATGCCGAGCAGGGCATCAGCCATGTCGTGCGTGGTGAAGATTTGGCCGACAACACGCCGCGCCAGATCCACCTGCAGCGGCTGCTGGGCGTGCCGACGCCGGACTACCTGCACACACCGCTGGTGCTGGCAGCCGACGGACAGAAGCTGTCGAAGCAGAACGGCGCGCAGGCACTGGACCTTGCCGATCCGTTCGCCACGTTGCGGGTGGCGGGCGAGGCGCTTGGCCTGCCCACACACCTCACGAC
>NZ_JBFUGE010000751.1:0-2635 GCF_056403075.1 Ideonella sp. P3_A4
CATCAGGCCTCGCGCGGGCCAAAACACTTCAGGAGAGCCCATGTTTGACCACGTCAAATTCGGAGTCAGCGACTTTGCTGCGAGCAAGGCGTTCTACCTCAAGGCACTCGAACCGCTCGGCGTAGGCGTTGTCTCGGAAGGGGTGCCGACGTACGGTGTCGAGCTTGCTCAACCAGAGGGCAAGGTTTCACTGTGCCTGTTCCAAACCGAGGAGAAGCCGGCGCATCTTCACGTGGCGTTCGTGGCCGAGAGTCGCCAGCAAGTCAAAGCTTTCTATCGCGCGGCTCTGGAAGCGGGTGGCAAGGACCATGGCGCGCCTGGTCTGCGTCCGCACTACCACGCGAACTACTACGCAGCTTTCGTGATTGATCCGGACGGGCACAACATCGAAGCGGTCTGCCACCAACCCGAGGCCTGACCCTGTCCATCGTTGAACGGTGATCGCGCCTGAGCCGCAAGCAACCGAGACTCGCGTCTTCTATCCGCCGGCACGCTTGACCGTGCGTCCATCGGCCTGGATGAGCGCGATCACGCGGTCGACGTGGTCACCCTGCACCTCGACGACGCCGTCCTTGGCGGTTCCGCCACTGCCGCAAGCGCTGCGCAGCTTGCGGCCGTAGGCGGCCAGTGTCTCGGCGTCCAGGTCGAGCCCGCGCACGACGGTCACCGTCTTGCCGCCGCGGCCCTGCTTCTCGCGGCTGACGCGCACGATGCCGTCGCCGCGTGGCACCGCAGCGGGGGCGCAGCTGCATTGCGCCATGGGTTGCCGACAAGCCGGGCACATCCGCCCGCTGTCGGTGGAATAGACAAGGCCGCCGGTAGCGCGTGGTTTCATGGCGCCTGATTGTCGCCGCGGACCGCATGGGCGCTCGCCGCTGCCGGCTTGGGGCGGTAGCGGAGGTGCGAGCCTTGGCTTGAGCTCGGAACGCAATGGCCAAGTGCCAACGATCGACCACATCAGTCGCTACCATGTGCCGTGACGTCCCGGCCCCAACCTGAGGCCGTCGGCCGCGCCCACCATGAGGCGCGAGCCGGCCGAACATCCAGCACTTCGGGAGCAACGATGCCCACCGCCAAGGTTTCACCCGCCCGCTCCGCCGCGGCGAAGACGAAGACCCCCACTTCCGCGTCGGCCGCTGCTCTCATCGACGCGCGCATCCAGGAACTCGGCGACTGGCGAGGCGCGATGCTCGCCCGGCTGCGCGCCCTGATCAAAGAGGCCGATCCCCAGGTGGTCGAGGAGTGGAAGTGGAGCAATCCCGTCTGGTCGCACGACGGGCTGATCTGCACCGGCGAGTCCTACAAGAAGGTCGTGAAGATGACCTTCCCCAAGGGCGCCTCCCTGCCGGACCCTTCGGGCCTGTTCAATTCCAGTCTCGAAGGCAGCACCCGGCGTGCCATCGACTTCGCTGAAGGCGCCGAGCTGAACGAAAAAGCACTGAAGGCCCTCATCCGCGCAGCGGTGGACATCAACAAGCGCTAACCGCGCCAGGCAAACAGGAATGTTCGCCGCACCAGGCTTCGTGCACTACCAACTGCCGTAGTTGGACACGATGCCGCGCAGCAGCGCGTCGCGCTCGGCACCCAGGTGGTTGCCGCTGGCGTCACCGGAGGCATCCTTTCCCGCGGCGGTGTGCACCACCACGAGCTTCAGCGCAGGGTCCACGAAGATCGCCTGGCCATGGATGCCTTGAAGGGCAAACCGGCGGTGACTGCCGGGCAATATCCAGGTCTGCAGGCCGTAGCCGTAGTAGGTGCTGCCATGGTGTTGCATGCGCCCGGGCTGAAACGCCTCGGGCTGCCGCGCAGCATCGGTCATGGCCAGCAAGTGATCACGCGAGACGACGGTGACATCGCCCACTTGCCCGTCGTTGGCCATCATCATCCCCAGGCGCGCGTAGTCGCGCAAGGTGGCGTTGAAGGCGCCCTGGGCAATTTCGAGCTTGTCGATCGGATTCAGCAGCCAGGTCGCTTGTGCCTGCGCCCCGATCGGCCGCCAGATCTTCTCGCCCACATAGTCGCAAAGCGTTCGCTTGGTGGCGCTGCGCAACACCAGGCCCAGCACCTCGGTCTGGGCGCCTGCATAGTTGAAGCGTTGCCCTTCGGGATCGCTGCGCTCGCTGACGAGGCGTGCCGCTTCCACGATGCCCTGGCGACGCGCTGCGTCGTTGAATTTGGCTCGATCGTCGCTCGCCGAATAGTCCTCGACATACCGCGCACCCGAAGCCATGCGCATCAAGCTCACGATGCGGGTCTGGCCGTAGAGCGTTCCCTTGAGTTCACGGGCATAGGTCTCGGCCGTATCGTCGAGCGAGCGGATCAGCCCTTCCTCCTGCGCCTTGATGATGCCGAGGGCAGTGATCGTCTTGGCCATCGAGTTGGACAACATGCGCATGTCGGCCGTGCGCTGGTAGTTGTACCGCTCGGCAACGATCTCGCCGTCTTTCAAGACGAGAAGGCCGGTGGCTCTCTGGCGTTGCATGTAGTCGTCCAACGTCAAAGTGCGGCCGTCGTAGCGGTAGCGAAACGCAGTCTCGGCGTCGGCCTTCTTCAACGCCAGCGGCTTCTCGGCCGGAGCGAGCGCGCACGACGGATTGAAGCTGTCCATCGCGCTGAACGACCCGACCAGATAGGC
>NZ_JBFUGE010000752.1:0-2629 GCF_056403075.1 Ideonella sp. P3_A4
GCTAACAACCCCTCGGTGGCTGCGTCCCGGTTCTCCCGGATCTCGCGCATGGACTCATCGAGCTCGGCGCGCAGAAAGTCCATGTACCGCTTGCCACTGTCAGTGCCCACGAGCGCCAAGGCTTCGTCGTGGCGGCCCATGTCGTGCAGCTGGATGGTCCGGGCCAGCTCATCCAGCATCAGCTGCGTGACGTGCCGCACCGACTGCGCGTGATCTATGAAACTGTCGGATCGGATGGGCACGTCGTCCAGGCTCTTGAGCAGCGCCGGCAGACGTGCCGTGGCGTTGGTGTACGGCAGCAGATAGGAAGGCTTGCCTGTCAGCAGGTAGCCGCGCTGGCCGGTCTCTGCTCCACCGAGCGCCTGAACGATCTCCTGCATCTGACGGAGGCGCGCGTTCAGGTCTACCTGGCGGTCGGATTCCTCGTTGGCTTGCTGTGCGTGGTGGGCAAATCTGACAGTACCCACGATCAGCGCAATCAGGGCCAGCAGCAGGCCAGTTGCGGTGAGCAGGAGCCACGAGCGCTGCCTCTCTCGTCGGGCTCGGCTTTCAGCATCCATGCAGACCTCTGAGCGGGAAGCGAAGGGTGAGTGCCCCGGCGAGTCTAGACCAACGAGCGCGCATCCGAAGTGTCGATGTGCCAGCCAACGTTGCGATCCTGGTTGGCGTGGAGGCCGAAGCGCTCCCGAGGTCACGCTGCAGGAGGCTACTGATCGTCGCAGCGGACGTTTGATCGGACGAGGCGCTACGCAACCCTGTCGGACGGGCACATGGCTTGCTCTCTGGCGGTACAGCGTCTGGCTGTATCACAAGGAGTTTGGTCATGAATCTCATCGTCTGGCTGGTTGTTGGAGGACTGCTGGGCTGGGTTGCCAGCCTCATCATGCGCACGGACGGGCAACAGGGTGTGCTCTTGAACGTCGTCGTCGGCATCGTTGGCGCGATGCTCGGTGGCTGGTTCATCTCGCCGCTGGTTGGCGCGGGCACGATCAACCAGGGCGCGCTCAGCGTCGGCGCGTTGGGGGTATCACTCCTCGGCGCAGTCATCCTGCTGGCTATCGTGAACATGGTCAGGCGCGGACGGGTTCGCTGAGGTGCTCGCTGCTGAGTGACACGGGACGTCAGTCTCGCCGTCGTCACCTTTGACGACACTCAGCCTCAGCTTCCATCGGCGACGTTGCGGGTGTACTACTTCTGCGTCGCCGATTTCCTTCGCGAGATGTTCACCGACTGCCGGGGCGGTCACGGGCAGTGCACGCCATCATCCTTCGATGGCACAGCGTCAACCATCTCTCCTGGCCCAGTCTTCGAAGTGCCGAGCCAGATAGTTCCCCGTCTTGCTTGCCGCGATCGCCGCTACATCCCGCGGGGTGCCGACGGCCACTATCCTTCCGCCGGTCGCGCCGCCCCCTGGGCCCATGTCCACGACCCAATCGCTCGCGGCGATGGTTCGTAGATCATGCTCGACAACGATCACCGTATTGCCCGCGTCGACCAACCTGTTCAACTGAATCATGAGACGGTCCACGTCGGCCGGGTGCAACCCGGTCGTGGGTTCGTCGAGCACATAGAGTGCGTCACCGCGCTGGGCGCGCTGCAACTCCGTGGCCAGTTTGATGCGCTGGGCCTCGCCGCCCGACAGTTCGGTTGCCGGCTGACCGAGTCGCAGGTAGCCAAGCCCGATGTCGCTCAGCAGCCTCAAGGGTTTTTCGGCCGCCCCATCGCCGGCGAAGAAGGCCAATGCCTCGTTGACGGTCATGTTCAGCACGTCGGCCACTGTCCGGTCGCGAACCTTGACCTGCAGCGTCGCTTCATTGAAGCGGGCACCGTGGCAGGCTGCACACGGCGCAAAGACGCTGGGCATGAAAAGCAACTCGACGCTGACGAAGCCCTCGCCTTCGCAGGTGGCGCACCGCCCCTTGGCCACGTTGAACGAGAACCGGCCTGCATCAAAGTGACGCTTGCGCGCAGCAGGCGTTGCCGCAAAGAGTTGCCTGATGTGGTTGAACAGGCCGGTATAGGTGGCAAGGTTCGAACGCGGCGTGCGCCCGATCGGCTTCTGTGTCACCTGTACCAGGCGTCGAATGCCTTGCACGGCGCCCTGCAGACGACCCACCGGGCCGCTCAACACTTCGATGTTTGTGGGATCAGGGTCGTCGTCGGCCGCAGGCAACTCAAGCCCAAGGCGCTGCTGCACCAGGCCGACCAGCGCCTGGGTCACCAGGCTGGACTTGCCCGACMCAGACACGCCTGTGACGGCCGTGAGCGCACGCAGCGGAAATCGCACGTCGACGCCCTGCAGGTTATTCACTGCCGCACCGCGCACCTCGAGCCAGCCCGCGTGCAAGGGGCGGGATTCACTTGGCGCTTGCCGCGGTGCGAAGAGGTATGCGGCGGTGCGCGAGCCGTCGGTCCCGCGCAGGCCATCAGGTGGGCCGCTGTAGATGACCTGTCCACCTTGTTCGCCCGCGTCGGGCCCCACGTCGACCAGCCAATCTGCACGGCGCATGATGTCCAGGTCGTGCTCGACGACGAAGATGGAGTTGCCGCTGTCCTGCAACTGCTTCAACGCCGTCATCAGCGCCTCGGTGTCGGCCGGATGCAGGCCGGCCGACGGCTCGTCCAGCAC
>NZ_JBFUGE010000753.1:0-2625 GCF_056403075.1 Ideonella sp. P3_A4
GACAGACGGTGCTTCTTGTAATTGATGCCTGCTTTGCCTTGCCATGCGTGACGCCATCCTGCTGACTCCCGGCCCCCTGACCACGACCCTGGCCACCAAGACCGCGATGCTGCGCGACTGGGGCTCGTGGGACGCCGATTTCAACGCCTTAACCGCGCAGGTCTGCCTGCGGCTGGTTGAGTTGGTCGATGGTGCGGACCAGTTCAGCTGCGTGCCCCTGCAAGGCTCAGGCACCTTCGCGGTCGAAGCGGCCATTGGCAGCCTGGTGCCACGTGATGGCAAGTTGCTGGTGTTGGTCAACGGCGCCTACGGCCAACGCATGGCGCRTCTGACGGCGGTGATGGGCCGCGCGGTTGCGGTGCTGGACTTCGGCGAGGCCGCAGCGGTTGACCCGACACGTGTCGCCGCTGCATTGCAGGCGGATGCAGCCATCACCCATGTCGGCGTGATCCACTGCGAAACCAGCACCGGCATCCTGAACCCGCTGGCAGAGATTGCCGAGGTCGTTCGCGCACACCACAAGCGCCTGATCGTCGATGCGATGAGCAGCCTCGGCGCCTTGCCGCTATCGGCGCGCGATATCGCGTTCGACGCCGTCATCGCCAGCAGCAACAAGTGCCTCGAAGGCGTCCCGGGCATGGGCTTCGTTCTGGCCCGCACGGCGGCGCTGGCCGAGGCCGAAGGTTGCGCGCATTCGCTGTCGCTCGACCTTCACGACCAGTGGCGCTACCTGCAGCGCACCGGCCAATGGCGCTTCACGCCGCCCACCCATGTGGTCGCTGCGTTGGCAGAGGCGCTGAAGCAGTACGACGAGGAGGGCGGTCAACCCGCAAGGCTGGCGCGCTACGAAGCCAATTGCCGCGCGCTGCTCGCCGGCCTCCAACGCCTCGGGCTCGAGCCTTTTCTGCCAGCGGCCTGGCAGGCGCCGATCATCGTGACCGTGCACGCACCGGCGCAAGCGAACTGGAGCTTCAGCGAGTTCTATCGACGCGTCAAGGCACGTGGCGTGGTGCTCTACCCGGGCAAGCTGACCACGGTCGAGACCTTCCGCGTCGGCTGCATCGGCGCGCTGCAGGCCGCCGACATCGAGATGGCGGTGGACGCGATGCGCCGTTGCCTCGATGAGATGGGCATCGGCAGCTGACGGCCGACGTCACCGCTTTCTTCACTTCCCCTATTCGCCATGTTCTCTTCCATGCACCGCTACGAGCGTCGCTACCAAGGCCCCGTCCAGGCCGTGATCTTCGACTGGGCCGGCACCTTGGTCGACTTCGGCTCCTTCGCGCCAACCCAGGTGCTGATCGACGCGTTCAAGGGCTTCGGCGTCGAGATCTCGATGGCCGAGGCCCGCGAGCCGATGGGCCTGGCCAAGTGGGACCATATCCAGGCCCTGGGCCGGCTGCCGGGCGTCGCGGCCCGCTGGCAGGCCGCGCATGACCGCGCGATGAGCAAAGCCGATGTCGATGCGCTGTACGCGGCCTTCATGCCGCTGCAGGTGGAGCGGGTGGCGCAGTACTCGGCGGTGATCCCCGGCGCGCTGGGGGTGCTTGCGTCCCTGCGGGATCGGCATGTGCGCATAGGCTCTTGCTCGGGTTACCCGCGGGTCGTGATGGACAAGCTGCTGGCACACGCGGCAAGCCAGGGCCTGGTGGTGGACCATGCAGTGGCCACCGACGACCTGAAGCCCGGCGGCCGCCCAGGCCCGTGGATGGCGCTGGCGAATGTCATCGAGCTGGGTGTGCGCGAAGTGGCAGCCTGCGTGAAGGTCGACGACACGGTGCCGGGCATCGAAGAAGGCCTGGCCGCCGGCATGTGGACCGTGGGCCTGGCGGTGTCTGGCAACGAGCTAGGGCTGACCCAGGCCGAATGGCAAGCGTTGGATGAACCGCAGCGCAGCCAGCGCCGCCACGTGGCGGCCCGCAAGCTGGCGCAGGCCGGCACGCACGAGGTGGTGGACAGCATTGCCGATCTGCCGGCGGCGCTGGCCCGCATCGAAGCGCGGCTGGCAAAMGGCGAACGGCCGTGACTGCACGGCGTGTTGCCATCGTGGGCGCAGGGATCGTCGGCCTGGCTCATGCGCTGGCCGCGGCACGGCGCGGCGATCACGTCACCGTGTTCGAGCGCGACGCGCAAGCCACGGGCGCGTCGGTGCGCAACTTTGGCCTCGGCCTGGTGTTGGGCCAAGCGCCCGGTGACATGCTCGACCTGGCCCTGCGCAGCCGCGAGCTCTGGTTGGACCTGCTGCCGCGCCTGGGCGTGTGGCACAAGGCGCAGGGCAGCTTGACGGTGGCGCGCGATACCGTGCAATGGCGGGTGCTGCAGGCTTTTCAAGCCGCGCTGGGTGAGACGTATGAGACCCGCTTGCTGAGCGCTGATGACGTGGCGCAGCACCACGCCGCAGGGCTGGGTGGCCTGTTCAGCCCCAACGAGATGGCGTTGGAAGCGCGTCAGGTGCTGCCAGCCTTGGCTGCCTGGTTGGCCTTGACACATGGCGTCAAGTTCCATTTCGGCACCTTGGTCCACGGCATCGCGTTGCCGCAGATCGAGACCAGTGCGGGCCGATTCGCCGCCGACGAGGTGGTGGTTGCCGCCGGCCACGATTTCCAGACGCTGTACCCCGAGGCC
>NZ_JBFUGE010000754.1:0-2624 GCF_056403075.1 Ideonella sp. P3_A4
CGGTACGCTACCAGTCTCAAAGCAAGTGTTGCGTTCGCCCGAGCAGGCTATCGTGGTTGTCTCATCGGGAGGCTCAGCCTGGCCACGCAACGATTGTTCTGGTTACGTCGCGGGAAGAATAGTTTTGATGCCACATGGAGATGCAATCAACGTCGAGGTTGAGGGCGCATTTCAACCGCTGGGTAACATCAATGTCCATGGCCATTGTCAGCCTCGAAATGAGGCTGAGCAGTTCCAGGCGGCGCCCAACTCCCTAGAAGAGCTCACCCCATGGCAGGGCGGGCGCAACGGCACACATCCCTACGATGAAACCTATCCGCAGTAGGCCACCGGCGCCGACACCTAACCCCTCCGTCAAGGGGACTGGCCTGCGGCCAGCCCCTTACGTCGAACGTTAGACCTCATCATTCCAATGCGGAAGCCCAACCCCTATTCACCACCAGCTTCCAAGGTTGAAGCCTCCCCAGTCTCCAGCGGAGCTCGCCCGGTCCTTCCATGGCTGTTGGTCGTGCGATGGATGGTCGGTCTTGCCGTTTTGATTCATGGCCTTTTCGGCCTTTACGCACTTAGCCGCTCTTGGGACTTTATGGCCGACCAGGCAATCATTGACTCCAGCATGGCCCCGCACCACTATCTTCCAGCAGCCATCTTCAAGGTCGCCGCCGGAGTGGCCATCCTCCTAAGAAGCAAATGGTCGTTGCTCCTGGTTCTGGCGTGGACGGTAGCGTACGCTTATCCGTTTGCTAGCTCAATCCGTTGGAGCAATCTTCCGTCCGCATTCTTCTTGTCCCTTATGGAGCAGATCGCAATACTGGGTTTCCTCTGCCTCCTATGGTTTCGCGGTCGTCTACGCTGAGGTCTAACCCCTCCGTCAAGGGGACCTGCCTGCGGCAGGCCCCTTACGTCGAACGTTAGGCAAAGTCAGAAATTCCTTGACCTCAATGCTGGGTCTCGCTTGCCATCCAAGTTGCCGTCGTGCCACGTCGGCCTTCGAGCGCTTGGCAATCCAAGAACAGCCCAGGGTCTACCCTTCCGGCGCCCACCAATCCAGGAACCGCCCAGCGCTTGTCAAGCAGATCGGCACTTGCTCGAAGCCCTCTGCCACTTCAACGTCGGGCTTGCTTGGCCTCACCGGTGAAAATACAGGCAAACATGGATCGCCAATTGGTCAAGGTTGCAGGAACCGAAATGCCACAAGTCCTCAGGTGCCTTCGCTCGGCCTCACCGCCATCTAACAGCCCAGTCGCTCCGCTGGCGCCCTCGCGTTCCTGTCATTTCCTTGCTCAGCCTTGTTCGCCTAACCACTCCGTCAAGGGGACGTCCCGCAGGCGGGCCGCCCCTTACGTCGAACGTTAGGGCTCAAGAATGCAGCCGCTGATCCTGATCATCTTCTTCCTGAACGTCCAAAGCAGCTACGTTCAAAACGTCGAGCGTCCCAACGAAGGGCAACCGGACACAATTCAGTTCCTTCTTGCTGATGGCAAGGCTTGGCGCATTAAGACCTACGCCATCGATCGCGACGTTCACGTCTGGAGCATAGGAACTCTTGGGGATGAGGAGTTTGAGCAGCTTGCCGAGTCCAACACTACCAAGCACTACTCCGATGCTCTCAGTCGAAAGGTCGTCATTCGAGGTACTGACACATTCCAGTCTCTGGTGCCGGAGCTTCAGCAGCAGGGGCTTGTGCCGAATCTTGAGATCTCACCGAAACGCGACTTCGCATTTTGGGTGTCGGAACTCAACGTCTACTCAACCAAGAGCGCGCCACCGTGAGCCCTAACCCCTCCGTCAAGGGGACCTGCCTACGGCAGGCCCCTTACGTCGAACGTTAGAGCTCTCCACCATCTCAAGGTCAACTCATGGCACAGGAAAATCCATACCAACCGCCGTCCAGCGTCATCGACGCAGCTGTCGCCTCGCATAACCTTGAGCCTGCCGGGCGCGGGCGACGATTTGGAGCGTTTGTCGTTGACTACGTCGGCTTTATGCTTCTCGGCCTCGTGGTGGGCATGATTCTCGGGTTGATACTTGGAGAGGAAAGCATCAAGGCAATCCAAAAAGTTCCAGACTTTGTTTTTGGAATTCCAGTGTTCTTTGCTTACTACGCCTTCTTTGAAGGTATATGGGCACGAACACCGGGAAAGTGGCTTTTCGGCACCGTCGTGGTCAGTGAAGCCGGACACAAACCAACAATATGGCAGGTTCTAGGGCGTACAGCGTGTCGGTTCATTCCTTTTGAGGCGCTCTCCTTCTTCGGCACCTCGGGTTGGCACGACARCATTCCGAAAACACGAGTTGTCCGCTCATTTCGGCGGCCCTAACCCCTCAGTCAAGGGGACGTCTTGCGGCAGGCCGCAAGCCGCCCCTTACCTCGAACGTTAGGCTGCAAACATGAAGGCGGCGGTCTCCCAAGCCAAGTTCCGCTTCACTCAATGGTGGCAAGCGCCAATCACGCGTGCAGATCGAATTCGGGGCGCCGCTGTCGGGGCATTGGCTTGCCTCTGGATCTTTGGTCTTGGTCGCCTCATGTTGGCCCAGGAACCCGTTGGGCTAAGCGTCTTGGTGTGGTGGGCAGTTGGTGGTGCAATCGCTGGCATCTTGCTTGGCATGCGCTTCCCCAAGGC
>NZ_JBFUGE010000755.1:0-2620 GCF_056403075.1 Ideonella sp. P3_A4
CGACAGCGACGGGCACTCGACGTTGGGAAGCAGCACCTTGATCGCGCGGCCGGAGACACTGCCTTCGCCCAGATAGGGCGTGCCTTTGAAATACACCGTGACGTAGAAATGGTCTGACTGGCGAGGGTCGAAGGTGACGCCCCAGAGGTTCAGGTCCAACGCGGTCACCGGTTGGCCTTTCCATGAGACCGACCACTTCTGGATGTCCTGCGCGGTCGCGCCGTTGGCACGCCTGGAAATGATGGTTTCGGTCGAGAACTGCGTGCCGCCAACGCCCAGGTAGCTGTGGCCCGACGTGAACGTGGTGGTGGCCAGGTACTGGCCATCGGCCGAGATCCTTGCGCGGCTGGGCATGTTGCCCACGGGGCGCTCGAAGGACGCGAGCTGCGCCATGGCTGGCGAGTAGAGGTACGTCGTGTTGGGCGTGAACTTGCCGGGTGAGCCGGGCCGCGACTGGGTCAGGCACATCAGCTCGCCGCTGTTGGCCACATGGATGCGGTTGCAGCCCAGGTTCAGCGGTGTGCGGCTGACGGGGCGAAGGGACTTGTCCAGCGTGAGCCGTTCGACCGGGTTGTAGCGGCTCGGGTCGCTGGGGCGCACGACATAAGCAACCGATGGCTCGGTGGGTTGTGCGCCGGCCTGCGTCCACGCGATGGACAGCAGCGCGATGAACATGACTGAAGAGGTTTTGGTGGCGTTCAGCATGACACCATTTTCGAGGCGTCGAACCGCCGCAGGCGCAGCGCGGCAACCACGACTGACAACAAGAGGCCGGCCGCAAAAATCAGCGTGGCCATCGTGACATCCAGGTGCGTCCACAGCGCCCCGAACAGCAGCGAGGACAGGAACTTGGCGGCCCCAATGGCCGTGGCCAGCAGCGCCAGGCCCCGGGCACGCACCGCCGGCGCCAGCGCCCCCGCTGCGGCGGCGACGATGACCCCATCGGTGGCGGCGTAGTAGACGCCGATCATGAAGACCATCGCGACCGCGACCGGCGTCGTGGCAACGCCGCCGCAGGCCCAGGCGAGATAGGTCGCAGCCAGGCAGACGTTGCCGGCCAGGTAGACCTTGACGGTGCCCACGCGGTCTGCCAGCCGCCCCAGCGGCGCCGCCGCCAGCAGGAAGCCCAGCGCCGACACCACCGACAGCAGCGGGAAGAACTCGGGCGACAGCCCCACGCCGCGCTGGATCGACGCATAGAGCAGGCCATCGCTGATCGAAAACAGAGAAGTTGCCGCCACCAGCATCAGTGCCTTGACGAACCACGGTGACCGCAAGAGCGCCAGCATGCCGTGTTCGGGCGCAGGGGCTGCTGCCAGTTGATGGCGGCAGGCGGCCGTGGCACGCCAGAACACCACCATCCCGGGCAAGGCCACGACCGCCGAGACCAGGAACACGACCTCGTAGCGCATTGGCAAGAGCCAGAGCAGCGCCCCTGCCAGCAGCGGGCCCAACAGCGCGCCCGCCGCATCGAGCCGACGGTGCACGCCAAAGGCCAGGCCCAGGTGATCTCGGGGCACGCTCTGCGCGATCAGCGCATCCCGCGGTGCCGTGCGAATGCCCTTGCCGATGCGATCAGCCAGCAGCGCAGACATGGCACCCAGCAAGCCCGTCATCAGCCCCGGGATGGCGCAAGAGGCCAGCAGCAGCCGCGACAGCGCCGACAACCCATAGCCCCAGAGCGCGACGCGGCGAGCGCCGAAACGGCCGTCCGCCAACACGGCGGCGGCGAGCCGCACGAGGGCGGCCCCGCCTTGATAGATGCCATCGAGCAAGCCGACCAGCAACGGCGACAACTGCAGCACGCCGAACAGATACATCGGCAAGATGCTGACCACCATCTCGGCCGACACATCGGCCAGCATGCTGGACACGCCGATCCCGTAGACGATGGGCGGCACGACGAATGCGCGGTCGGCGGCACCTTCGAGTGACTTCGCCCGTGCGGGCAGTTGGAATTGGTACATCGGTGCGCCGTCTGGCCTCCTTCGAATCAGAACAACGGCCCGCACGGCACGGTGCCGCGGCGCAGCGCATGGCCGCCCTTCTTGGAGTCGTCGGCCCAGAAGAAGCTCTTCAACTGGTTGGCGCATTCCGACTCGGGCGCTATCGCGATGCCTTCGTTGTTGGTGTTGGGCATCGACTTCGGCCGGTTGTAGCCCTTGCGCACCACGAACTTGCCCTTGGTCGGCGAGCCCGCCTTCGTATCGATCGCCAACAGGTTGGATCGGTTGTCGCAACCGTCGTCGCAATAGGCCCACAAGATGCCGTTGTCGCGGTCGAACGAGAGATCCATGATCTCTTGGTGTCCGCTCGCGAAGCTGGCGATGCGCACGTAGCTCGAACCGTTCTGGTTCAGCGCATAGGCATAGACTTGGCCGTTGTATTCAAGGCCGACCAGGAACAGCCCGGTCCCGTGTCCGCTGTAGTTGGCAGGGTCGTAGGGCTGGTGGGTGTTGTCGTCGATGAAGCCTTGGGACACCAGGTGAGTGTCAGGGACCCACGCGATCCCTTCGAGGCCGAGGTTGGTCTCGTTGACCTTCGGCAAGTCGGCGGTGAGATTCCATTCGTGGGTGGCCTTCAACGTGGTGCCGGCGGCGCTGGTGTCGTAGCGCAGCAC
>NZ_JBFUGE010000756.1:0-2613 GCF_056403075.1 Ideonella sp. P3_A4
GGCTGCAGTTGGCACCACCCTGGCGCTGCCGGGTCTGGGCCTGGTCATTGCCGGCCCGTTGGCCGCAGCGGTCGCAGGCGCCGGTGCCGGTGCCGCCGGCGGTGGCTTGATCGGTGCTCTGATCGGCTGGAGCATGCCGGAAGAGCGGGTCAAGCGCTATGAGGAAGGCATCCGCAACGGGGGCATCCTGATGGGTCTGAACGCTCGCAATGACGACGACGCTGCCCATCTGGAAACCCAGTGGAAGTCAAGCAACGGCCAGCACGTGTATCGTTGACTGACTTCTGTCTGATGTGACAACGGCGACTGCCTCGTGGCAGTCGCCGATTTTCGTTTGAGCTTGCACCACCAAGGATTCCCATGCCGCTGATCGACCCCCTGTTGCTGGCGACTGCTCGGCTGTCGACCTTCTCTGGTGACAGCGGGCTGACCAACGCCAGCGGCTTCTTCTTTCAGCGCGACGAGCGCTTGTTCCTGGTCAGCAGCCGGCATGTCTTTGTCGACAGCGACTCCGGGCACCTGCCTGACCGGCTGGAGGTGGAACTTCACCTCGATGCCAACAATGTGACGCAAACGATTGGTCTGTCGATCCTGCTCTACAAGGACGGGCGTGCCGTGTGGCGCCAGGGGCGCGACAAGGACAGCGAGATCGACGTCGCCGTGTTGGAGATCGAACGCTCAGCCTTGCCTGAAGGGGTGGCGTTGCGCGCGTTCTCGCCCAAGCACCTGGCGTCAGACAGCGACGAGATTCCGCTTGGCCAGTCGTTGCTCATTCCCGGCTTTCCGCTGGGCTTTCACGACGCCGTCCATCACCTGCCAGTGGTGCGGCATGCCATCCTCGCGTCGCCGTGGGGGTTGCGCTTCCAGAGCCGCGCCTACTTCCTGACCGATGCGCGCACGCACCGTGGCAGCAGCGGCGCACCGGTGGCCCTGCGATGTGCCACGGAGCACTTGCAGGATGACGAGTTACCCTGGAAGTTGCTGGGCATCCATTCGTCGCGCATGGACATGGGCGATYGCCATCCAACCCAGGATGAATCACTGGGGCTCAACATCTCCTGGTACCCCGACATCCTGCTCACGCTGACCGATCTGCCCACGCCGGCGGATTCACCAAGCAGCTGACCTCACTGGCAAGCGCATCAGCAGCGCGGCGCGATTCATGCTTTCACACGGCGGCGGTGCCCCTGTGAATGCGCCCGCGGCGCAAACTGGCGTGCGGGCACCCCGCTGTTCAACGGATCGATCGAGGCATGGCGCGCGCAGACTGGCGCGAACCATAGAGGTATCTCTTCATGTCTCGCCGACCCGTCTTGCGTGCCTACCTCGTGGGGCTTTCCTGCACCCTCCTGGGCGCCTGGGGCACTGAGTCCACGGGCTCAATGCTTCCGCTCGCGTTGGGCGCCGCAGCCACGGTCATGCAAACCGTCGCCACGGTCAAGGYGGTCTGGCAACGTTCGTAGATCCAGACCCTCTGCCGGCGTTTCTGAGGCCGGCTGCCACTGCGTTCAGTGGCGCGTCTGCTTGCCGAGGTCCACGGTTCGCGTGGGCTGCGACGCCGTGTCCTCATTGTCCGGCGCGTCGAGCCAGCGACGAATTTGAGTTCGCGTTCCCACGGCGACGAACCGGGGAGGGCCGTCGTCCTCGGCCATGGGAAGCGCGAAGCCCAGACTCTCCTCGTGGTCCATCAGATCCAGAACCGCAAGTCGGACCATCAGTTCGAGAGCCCTTTTCTTTGCATCGATGGGGTGTTGCGAACTCATGGCGAGTTGCAGGCAATCGGCGTGCCTCACTGCCGAGATCGCTCCTCGGTGCCGCGGGAACTTCGATCAGTGTTGGCTGGCGCACCGAACGAGGTCGTGGCACGGGGCTACGCTAGCTTCTGGTTTGCATCACAACCATTGCCATGGCCCCCTTATGTACGACGACCCTTTCACCCAAAGCTTTCTGGCGATCATTCGTCGCCGACTCAAGGAGCACGAGACCAAGTTCCCCATGCAAATGGTTCGGCTGAAAGCGGAAGTGCTGGCGGCCAACGCGGCCTTCCGTTCGGCCGCAACGGATGATGACCGCGATCGGGCAATTGAGCGCGAGAACTCGGCGGTTGCAGGCCTGTTGTCCGGCCGACCGAAGCTGACTCTCAGGACCACTGGCTGAGGCTGCGACCCCCAATGCGCATTCGAAGGGGAGGCGCGAATGAATGCATCCGTCACGCCAGTCTGCACGTTTGAAGTCCAGATCGATGGAGAAGAAGACAAGCGCACCGTGCAGACGCGCGTCGAGGCGCTGACCCGGTTGCTGGTGCGCTCTGAACACGGTGGCGTTCAGTTCCAGGGCTGGCTCTTTCGCAGCGCATCCGCCAAGCTTCCCGACGATGGCTCCGATGACCGGATGATCGTGAGATTGGTGAGTGGCGTCGAATTGCCCAAAGCGGTGAACGAGAAGATCAATCCGCGCCAGCTTTTCGAAGACGCTCTGACCCTTCCGTCACGACTAGGGGTGGTGCCGGGCGTCTGGCTCGAGCGATCGCCCGTGTGAGCAAGCCCGGGGCCGCAGTGCTGCTGCCAGCGCGAGGCAGCACCCATGTGTGCGTTGCCGCACAGACACCGCCTC
>NZ_JBFUGE010000757.1:0-2599 GCF_056403075.1 Ideonella sp. P3_A4
GCGCCAAGTCCTGCGATATCATGCCGCCGTCCCCCGGGTATCTCAGGAGCTTTCGCATGGAATCGATTCAAGAATTGCTGGCACAAAAGGCGACCCTCGAAAAGAGGATTGCCGAGGCCCAGCGCTCGGCCAAGGCTGATGCCATCGCCAAGGTCAAGGCCTTGATGGCTGAATATGGCCTGACCGCTGCCGACCTGGCCGGCAAAGCGCCCGTCGCCGCCAAGGCCGAAGGTGCCAAAAAGGTTGCCCCGAAGTATCGAGACCCGGCCAGCGGCCAATCCTGGACCGGCCGCGGCCTGAAGCCCAAGTGGCTGCAGGCGGCGCTGGGCAGCGGCAAGTCGCTCGACGACTTCGCCATCTGACCTCTTTTTGAGCGCAACGCCGGTGCCGGCCAGGGCCGGCGCTGTGCGAAGATTGCCTTCCCGCATCGGGGCAGCTTCGGCTGCCCCGATGTCGTTTCCGCCCCACCCTGCGCCCCCTTTGACCCCGCTTTCGCTCGAACCCACCCCGTGATCCCAACCGGCTTCATCCAGGAACTGCTGGCCCGCGTCGATGTGGTCGGTGTGGTGGGTCGCCATGTCGAGTTGAAGAAGGCCGGCATCAACTACAAGGGCCTGTGCCCTTTCCACGGCGAGAAGTCGCCCAGCTTCATCGTCAGCCCGTCGCGCCAGACCTACCACTGCTTCGGCTGCGGTGTGCACGGCGACGCGATCCGCTTCCTCACCGAGCACCACGGCATGAGCTTTGTCGAGGCGGTGAAGGACCTCGCGCAAGAGACCGGCCTGGTGGTACCCGAAGACGAGGCCAGCCCGCAGGAACAAGCCCAGGCCGCGCAAGCGCGCGAGCAGCAAGTCACCTTGATCGATGTGTTGGAAAAGGCGGCCGAGCATTACCGCCGCCAGCTGAAAGGTAACCAGCGGGCCGTCGGCTACCTGAAGGGCCGCGGCCTGACCGGCGAGATCGCCGCACGCTTTGGCCTGGGTTATGCGCCCGAAGGCTGGCGCACGCTGGCCAACGTCTTCCCGCGTTACGACGACCCGACACTGGCCGAGTCCGGCATGGTCATCGTGCAGGGGGAAGACGAGGCCGAGCAGAAGCGCTACGACCGTTTCCGCGACCGGATCATGTTCCCGATCCGCAACGTCAAGGGCGAGACCATCGCCTTCGGCGGCCGGGTGCTGGACAAGGGCGAGCCGAAATACCTGAACTCGCCGGAAACCCCGATCTTCGTCAAAGGCCGCGAGTTGTACGGGCTGTACGAATGCCGCGCCGGCCTGCGCAGCAAGGGTTATGCGCTGGTCACCGAAGGCTACATGGACGTGGTCGCACTGGCGCAATTGGGCTTTCCCAACGCCGTGGCCACGCTCGGCACCGCCTGCACGGCCGACCACGTGCACAAGCTGCTGCGCTTCACCGAGCAGGTGGTTTTCAGTTTCGATGGCGACGCCGCTGGGCGCCGCGCCGCTGGCCGCGCCCTCGAAGCTGCCCTGCCCCACGCCACCGACACGCGCAGCTTCCGCTTCCTGTTCCTGCCGCCCGAGCACGACCCGGACAGCTACGTGCGCGAGTACGGCGCCGAGGCGTTCGAGAGCTTCGTGCGCAATGCGGTGCCGCTGTCGCGCCAGTTGCTGGACCACGCGGCCGCCGACTGCGACCTGACCACGGTCGAGGGCCGCTCTCGCATGCTGTCTCAGGCCAAGCCGCTGTGGCAGGTGCTGCCCGAGGGCGCTCTGCGCCTGCAGCTGCTGAGCGAACTGGCGATTCGCGGCGGCTTGCCGGCTGAGGAGCTGGCGCGCCTGTGGCAGTTGGGCGGCACCCGCAGCCGCGACCGTGACCGCGACGACGGCGGCGAGAGCGCTGGCGAAGCCCAGCCGCGCCGATCCTTCAGCGGCGGCGAGCGCAAGGGCCGCTGGAAACGCCGCGACGAGGACGACGACGGCCTGCCGCGCCCGCAGGGCCGCCGCCAGCCGCCCAAGCGGCCCGAAGACCGCGTCGTGCAGATGCTGTTCGGCCAGCCGGGCTGGTGGAACGATCTGCCCGCGGACGAGCACGACCTGCTGCACCAGCTGCCGGCACCGCACGGGGCCCTCATCGCCTGGCTGGAGCGCGAACTCGCCGAGCATGGGGTGAGGCCCTGGGCGGTGATCCGCGAAGCGCTGGAGGCCGACGACAGCCTCGACGGCGAGGCACGCACGCTGGCCGACGGAGACGCCGACCCGGGCGCGACGCCGGCCGATTTGCGGCGGGCGATGGACACCGTGCTGATCCGCGAATTGGGCGAGCAGATGAAGCACCTGATCGCCGAAGCGGCCACCCGGCGCGAGGCCTTGACCGAGTACCGGCAGCTCGAATTGCGATGGAAAGATGCCAAGGCTCGGTTGGGTACGGCACCGCAGGACTAGTGTCCTGTCCCACAAATAACTGGGGCCCTGACGCCCGGTACGCCGTGTGCATAATGGGTACAACAATCCATGTATCAGCGGCAAGAGTGACAGCAGCACCTCCGGACCCGGCCCCCTGCGACACAGGGCAACCACAGGCCAACTCCCCCGCCAGGGCTGCAATTCAACACGTTCACGCCAACTTGCCTGCCCGACGC
>NZ_JBFUGE010000758.1:0-2597 GCF_056403075.1 Ideonella sp. P3_A4
CGCATCCGGCAGGCCGCGCCGCTGATGAGCGCCGTACCGTCCACCTCCCGCCACCACTCGCCCTGGCTGGCCTATGGCTGCCTGGCGGCCAGCATGACGCTGGTCGGCAGCTACGTGGGCCTGTCGCGCACGCTGGTCGCCGCGCTACCGGTCTTCCTGCTGGCCTGGTTGCGCTTCGGCATCGCCGCAGTGGCGATGGCCGGTTGGGTGCGCCGGCAGCCTGGTGAAACGGCGCTGTCGCCGCACGACCGCAAGCTGCTCTTCTGGGAAAGCTTTCTCGGCAACTTCCTGTTCTCGATCTGCATGCTCTTCGGCGTGGCCGCCACCTCGGCGGTGGCCGCCGGCGTGGTGATGGCGGCCATCCCGGCGGCCGTCGCTTTGATGTCCTGGGCCTTCCTGGGCGAGCGCATCGGCCGGCGCGTGGGTGGCGGCATCGTCTGCGCCGTGGCGGGCATCGGCTGGCTGGCGCTGGGCCGCTCAGGCGCGCATGGGGCGGGCGGAGCAGCCCTCGGCCAGGAACCGCTGTKGGGCTATGCGCTGCTGCTGGGTGCCGTGGTCTGCGAGGCGTCGTACGTGGTCATCGGCAAGCGCCTGACCGCGCAGGTCTCGCCGCGCCGCATCAGCTCGCTGATCAACCTGTGGGGCTTGGGGCTCGTCACGCCCTTTGGCGCGTGGCAGGCCTGGCACTTCGACTTCGCGCAGGTGTCGTTCGCCACTTGGTGGCTGCTGCTGTTCTACGCCCTGGCCGCCAGTGTCGTCACCGTATGGCTGTGGATGCAAGGGCTGCGCAGCGTGCCCGCGCCGCAGGCAGGCGTTTTCAGCGTGATGCTGCCGGTCGCAGCCACGTTCGTGGGGGTCGTGTTCCTTGGTGAAAACCTGGCTGCCGCCCAGGCAGGCGCACTCATCCTTGCCCTTGTCGGATTGCTACTCGCGACATGGCCAGACCGTGGAACTGTCGAATAACGCAACGCTAAGCTTGGTTTTTCGAAGAATTTGTCACAGGTGGCTGGCTTAGTATCCGCCGGCCTTGACTGGATACGCCCCAATGCACACCTGTGACCTGACCGCTCCTTTCGTCCGCCGCCGCCTTTTGGCGGCAAGTTTTGCCGCCGCCCTGTCCGCTTGCGGCGGGGGCGGTGGCGATGGCTCTGAGACAGCAAACGCCGCTCCTGACGAAGTGCCCCAGCAGGTCAGTGAGCATGTGAATTGGTCCGACCCGCAGACCTGGGGCGGCACCGTCCCGCCCGATGGCGCTGCAGTGGTGATTCCCGCAGGGAAGACCGTGGTGCTGGACACCGCGACCCACAAGCTGGCAGACCTTCGAATCGAGGGCGCTTTGCGCCTGGCCGAGAAGGACGTGTCGCTCACCGCAGCGTCAATCAACGTGATCGGCACGCTGCAGGCCGGCACCGCCGCAGCGCCCTTCGCGCACAAGGCCATCATCACCTTGACCGGCGCTCCGGGCGGCACCGACGGCGCTTCGCGCGGCCTGCGCGTCAGCGGCGGCAAGCTGCTGATGTACGGTGTTTCGCCCCAACCGGGCTGGACAAAGCTCAATCAGCACGCCGCAGTTGGTACAAAACAGTTTCAATTGAAACAAACGGTAGATTGGAAAGCGGGCGACCAGATCGTCGTGGCGCCCACTGATCACTATGGCGTCTCGGCCAGCGAGTCCTTCACCTTGGCCTCGGCCAGCGGTGCCACGGTCAACACCACCGCCGGCCTCGTCAAGTCGCGCTGGGGCCGCTTGCAGTACCCGACGGCCAACGGCATGTCGCTGACGGCCGATTCGAACTACTCGCCACCCGCCGCGCCGGCGCCGACCTCGCTCGACGAACGCGCCGCCGTGGGCAACCTCAGCCGCCGCATCGTGATCCAGGGCGCAGACGACACCGCCTGGAGCAGCCAGGGCTTCGGCGCTCACGTGATGGTGATGAGCCTGAAGTCGCAGGTGCAGATCGACGGCGTCGAGTTCCGCCGCGTCGGCCAGGCCGGCCAGCTGGGCCGCTACCCGATGCACTGGCACTTGCTGAGCTACGACGTCGGCACCGGCACCGAGCTGGGCGACGCCACTGGCCACTACATCCGCAACAGCGCGATCTGGAATTCAGCTAACCGCTGTGTGGTGCTCCACGCTACAAATGGTGTCACGGTACAGAACAACATCTGCTACGACATCAAGGGCCACGCGTTCTTCCTCGAAGACGCAGTCGAGCGCCGCAATGTCTTCGACGGCAACCTGGCGCTCAAGATGCGCTCGCCGACAGCGAAAAACCTGATGAAGGCCCACGAAGGCCCGGAAGTCTYCCAGGGCGGCCCGTCGGGCTTCTGGATGACGAACCCGGACAACACGCTGACCAACAACCTGGCCGGCGACGCCCAGGGCAATGGCGTCTGGCTGTCGTTCCCGCTGCATCCGCTGGGCCTGTCGCGCACGGTCAAGACCTGGCCGCGCTACACGCCGCTGGGCGTGGTCGAGAACAACACCGTGCACTCGTCGCACGGCCCGGGCATGTTGCTGGAGTGGGTGCCGGTGGACGACAACGTCGCCCATCCGGAGACGACCCAGGGTTCGATCGCCTCGCAACGCTATGCGC
>NZ_JBFUGE010000759.1:0-2596 GCF_056403075.1 Ideonella sp. P3_A4
GCCGTCCGGCGCCACCGAGACCTCGGCCACTTCGGCTACGTAGCTGCCAAAGCTCTGCGCGACCGCGATGCCGCGGTGCATGCCCGCCGGCAGCTTGCCGCCCCAGCCCGCCTTCTGCGCGACCAGCTCAAGCACCGCTTTGTAGCGCGGCTGCTTGCCGAGCAGGCTGCGGCGGAACTCGAGCGGGTCTTTCTTCGCGGCCGCCGCCATCTCGTCGATGAAGCTTTCGATGAAGAAGATGTTCTGCGAGTGACCGACCGAGCGCCAGAACCAGACCTGCGGCCCCGGCTCGACGCGGCCGTAGGCGATGCGAGAGTTCGCGATGTCGTAGGGGTTGTCTTCGATGCCTTCGAGCGCGAACTGGTCGACGCCGCTGTCGGGGATCTTCATGAAGCCCGAGGCGGCCATGATCGATGGCGAGCCGACGTCGATCTTCAGCAGCGTGGGCTTGCCTTGCGCGTTGAGACCGCCCTCGAACTTGGCGATCGAGGCTGGCCGGTAGAAGCCCGCGGCCATGTCGTCTTCACGGGTGTAGATCAGCTTGACCGGCTTGCCCGAGATCTTGGAGAGCAGCGTCGCGTCGATCGTGAAGTCCGGGGCGAAGCGCCGGCCGAAGCCGCCGCCGAGCAGCATCGTGTTGACCTTCACCTTGGCCGGCGTGACCTGCGCCACCTGGCCGAGGATGCCCTGCGCCGGCCCCTGGCTTTGCGTGCCGGCCCAGATCTCGACTTCGTCGCCGCGCACCCAGGCGGTGCAGTTCATTGGCTCCATGCAGGCGTGGGCCAGGTAGGGTGCCTCGTAGACCGCGTCCAGCGTCTTCGTGCTGTTCGCACGGGCATCCTTCAGGTTGCCTTCGTCTTTGGCGACCGCCGCGGCGTTGTTGGCTGCATCGCGCAGCGCGTCGGACACAGCGGGCGAGTTCAACGTCGCCAGCTGACCGAGGTCCCAGGTGATCTCGAGCGCATCGCGCCCTTGCTTGGCCGCCCAGTATCCGGTGGCGAGCACTGCTACGCCGGAGGGCAGCATGACGACTTGCTGCACGCCCTTGATGGCCTTGGCCTTCGCATCGTTGACCGCAGTGGCTTTGGCGCCGGGTTGCGGCGCGCGCGCCATCACAGCCACCAGCATGTCGGGCAGTTGGGCGTCGATCCCGAACTTGGCCGTGCCGTTGATCTTGGCGGCGGTGTCCAGCCGCTTGGTCGGCTTGCCGAGGATCTTGAAGGTCTTGGGATCTTTCAGCTTCGGCGCGGCCGGGACCGGTTGCGTGGCCGCAGCGGTAACCAGTTGGCCGTAGCTTAGCTTCTTGCCGCTGCTGTGGATGACCTGGCCGTTCTCGGTGCGGCACTGGTCGGCACCGACGTTCCACTGAGCGGCAGCAGCGGCCACCAGCATTTCGCGGGCGGCAGCGCCGGCCTTGCGCATCGGCTCCCAATGGGCGCGTATGGTGGTCGAGCCGCCGGTCGCCTGCATGCCGAACATCGGGTTGTTGTAGGCAGCGTCGACCGGGGCTTGCTCGACGCCGACCTTCTTCCAGTCGGCATCCAGCTCTTCGGCCACCAGCATCGGGATCGCGGTCAACACGCCCTGGCCCATTTCGGCGGAGCCGCAGATGACGGTGACGCGGTCGTCGGGCGTAATGCGCAGGTAGGCGTTGGGGGCGAAGGCACCAGGGGCTGCTGCTGCCACGGCGGCGCGGCCGGCCTGCGGCAGCGCAAAGCCAATGATCAGTGATGAGGCGGCCGAGGCCTGCAGGAATTCGCGGCGGGTAGGGGCGTTCATTTCACGCCCCCTTCGCAAGGTGGCCGGCCGCGTCATGGATCGCGGCGCGGATCTGGTTGTAGGTGCCGCAGCGGCAGATGTTGCCGCTCATCGCGCCGTCGATGTCGGCGTCTTTCGGATGCTTGTTCTTGGCCAGCAGTGCGCAGGCGCTCATGATCTGGCCGGACTGGCAGTAGCCGCATTGCGGCACGTCGACTGCGGCCCAGGCCGCTTGCACCACCTTGCCGGTGGGCGTGGCGCCGACGCCTTCGATGGTGGTGACCTTCTTGCCAGCGGCCATCGACAGCGGCGTCGAACAGGAACGGACGGGCTGGCCGTCCAGGTGTACGGTGCAGGCACCGCACAGCGCCATCCCGCAGCCGAACTTGGTGCCGGTGAGTTGCAAGTCCTCTCGCAGCACCCACAGCAACGGACTGTCGGGGGCCGCATCCACCGTCACTTTCTTTCCGTTCACGGTCAAGGTCGTCATCTCGTCTCCTTTGGCGTTGCTCGGGGGGAAGCGCGGGCAACGATACGAAGTCGGGCAGGGGGCGTCAAAGGGTTTTGCAATCTCCAGTGGAGGTGCTCATCCAAGTTCAAACCACCAGCGAGATTGGACTGTTGGTGGTAGGGCAACGCGGGACTGAGGCAGTGCGGGGCGCGGCTTGCGTGGCGGACAGTGGGGATACGCTTGGGGTCACGTTAGACGCTCACCCAAGCGTATCCCCACCGTCCGCTGCGATCCACCGTGGCGGGCAGAGGCGTGCCAGTGGTTCGGTGGGTGGAGTTCGAACGCGCTGCCACGCCACCGACGGTGGCAGCGAGGAAAGGGCATCCG
>NZ_JBFUGE010000760.1:0-2596 GCF_056403075.1 Ideonella sp. P3_A4
GTACCTGACCCGCCAGGCCGGTGGTACCTGACCCGCCAGGCCGGTGACGACCCCGAAACCCATCTGGTGCGCGTGCTGTCGCTGCCCGACCTGGCCAACGACGACGGCTTGAACATGGCCTTCAGCTCGAAGACACCCGACGCAACGGTCGAGCGTTTCCGCAAGGGGCTGGAAACCATCCGCCGCAACGGCACCTACGACGCCATCAAGAAAAAGTGGCTGTGAGGCCGCTCGCCACCTGAGCACGTGTCCAACCAACTCGAAGCCGGCCTCAGCAGCCCGCCCACCCTGACCCCACCTGCGCCGCGCGCCGGCTCGCTGGGCCGTCGGCTGGTGATCGCAACGCTGGCCTTCGGCATCGTGTTCACGATGGCCGCCGCGGCAATGCGAACCTGGCAAGCCTGGCAAGCCAACCTGGCGTCGATGACCGCCGAGCTGACGCTGATCGACCAGGTCTTCCAGCGCACCTTGTCCAAAGCCATCTGGGAGATGGACCGCGACGCCCTTCGCACCCAGCTCGACAGCGCGGCCCAGGTGGCCTCGGTCGGGCGGGTCGAGTTGCGCGTGCAGCAATCTGGCCGCGCGCCCGAGGTGCTCGAATCGCGCCGCCCGGGCCAGTCGGTATCGCCGATGACACCGACCATCACCCGCGAGCTGACCTACGAGCCGTATCCGGGCGCCAGCGAGGTGGTGGGCCAGCTGACGCTCGTCGGCGACGAACGCGTGCTGCGCGAGCGTTTGCGCGGCGAGGTGCTGGACATCGTGCTGACCCAGCTGGTGCAGTCGCTGCTGCTGGCCGGGCTGATCATGTGGCTGTTCAACAGCTCGGTCACAGTGCATGTGCGCTACATCGCGCGTCACCTCGAAGAATTGACACCGGCAACACTGGGCCACTCGCTCAAGCTGGCCCGGCAATCACGGCGCGGCGACGAGCTGACGCTGCTCGAGACCGGCGTCAACGACCTGCAGCACAAGCTCTCGACCTACCTCGAACGGCAGAAGCAGGACGAGCGCGACCTGGCCGCCCACCGCGACCGCCTGGCCGAGCTGGTCGACGAGCAGACCACCGAGCTGCGAGCCGCCAACAAGCGGCTCGAAGAGCAGTCGCGCTCCGATCCGTTGACCGGCCTGGCCAACCGCCGCCACTTCGACGAGCTGAAGGACATCGAATTCCGTCGCGCCCAGCGCCTGAGCCAGCCGCTGACCGTGCTGATGTGCGACGTCGATTTCTTCAAGCGCTACAACGACGCATACGGCCACGCCCAGGGCGACCGCTGCCTGCAGCTGGTGGCCGAAGCGCTGAAAGACAACTTCGCCCGCGCCGGCGAGGTCGTGGCCCGCATCGGTGGCGAAGAGTTCGCGGTACTGCTGCCCGGCATCGACGCAGCGCAGGCCCGCACCGCGGCCGAGCGCCTGCGCCGCCGCATGGAGGCCCTGGCAATTGCGCACCGCGACTCGGCGGTCAGCGCCTGCGTCACGCTGAGCATCGGCCTGGCGCAGTTCGACCCGGCGACGATGGACCACTTCGACCTGCTGCTGCACCAGGCCGACCAGGCGCTTTACCGGGCCAAGAGCCAAGGCCGCGACCAGATTTCCGAATGATTCGACGACTGAGGTGCCCGATGCAGTTTCGCTCCTTGTTCGCGCCCGTGATGGCGCTGGCTGCGGCACTCGCCTGCGCCAACGCTCAGGCCGACGGCATCAAGGTCGTCACCGAGGATTCTTCGTACACCTACCTGCGTGACGGCAAGGTCACCGGCCCGGCGACCGAGATCGTCGAGGCGACGATGAAGCGCGCCGGCTTGACTGACTACAAGGTGGCGCTCTACCCCTGGGCGCGCGCCTACGACCTGGCGCTGCAAGAGCCGAACGTGCTGATCTTCCTGATCGCCCGCACCCAGGGCCGTGAAGCCCAATTCAAGTGGGCGGGCGAGTTCATGCGCATCGAGTACCACCTGTACAAGCTGCGCGACCGCGACGACGTGGTGGTGCACAACCTGCAAGACGCCAAAGCCTACGCAGTAGGCGTGATGCGCGACGACGTGCGTCAGCAGTACCTGCAGTCGCGCGGCTTCGACAAGCTCGTCGTCTCGGCCCGCAACACCGACAGCCTGCGCATGCTGCTGGATCGCAAGGTACAGCTGCTGCCGCTGCCCGACAACGACGTGATCCGCTTCTGCAAAGAGGCGAACGTCGACCCGAAGGCGCTGGAGAAGGTGCTGACGCTCAACGAGATGACCACCGGCATCTACATGGCCTACAGCCGCAGCACGCCGGACGAGACCGTCACCCGTACCCGCAACGCGTTCGACCACATCAAGGCCGAAGGCATGGTGGCGCGGTTGATGAGCGCCAAGCCGTGACCTGAAGCGTCGACGCCGACAGGCAGCGTTCGCTGGTCGGTCTGTGCGCTGATTCCTATTCCAAGTCGTGGCGGCAGGCGGCGGCGGTGCCCCCGTTCTCCGGCCCACGCTCGCGGGGCACCGTCGCGCCGTGCGACAGACAGCCGCATCAACACCGTGGCGCCATAGCCAGGTGGTGGCGACCGCGAATGGGGCCTGCGCCCGGAGGCACCACCACCACCCTGCAAGCACCG
>NZ_JBFUGE010000761.1:0-2589 GCF_056403075.1 Ideonella sp. P3_A4
GCGGTGGTGGCGGCGGCTACGGCGGCGGCGGCGGTGGCCGCGGCGGCTACTAATTCTCTGCAGTAAGCTGGTTACCGCTTTTAACGGGCCCCTCGGGGCCCGTTTTTCATGGGCCCGTCTGTTCTCAGCGGGCCCATTTTTCATGATCCGGCGCCGTGAGGCCTGGGTGGTCTTGCGGCCATGTGAGGCAGCAGCCGGTTTTCGAGCCAGCACTTCGCGGGCGCGGAGCGGCCAAGCGCGAATTGTTCACGGCCGTATCCGTTGTGGTCCGTCGCAGCGTTGAATCCGTCGCGCGCACGGCCGAAAAGGACATTGAAGAATCCTCCGTTCTGCCTTTCCAGAAAGCCCCGATGCTCGCCGACAGCCACCGCCCCGCCGACGACACCGATGAGATCAAGACCCTGCGCGAAGAGGTAGAGCGCCTGCGCGCCTTCAACCGCGACGTGGTGCACCAGATGATCGGCGCCTCGTCGTCGATGAACCATCTGGCGGCGCTGAGCGAACTGGCGCTGGACCGCGGCGAGCCCGAGCGCCTGACCACCTTCCTGAGCCTGATGCGGGAAGAATCCGCTGCCGCCAACGCGTTGATCGAGGGCTTGATGTCCCTGGCCGAGCCGACGCAGTCGCCTGAAGGCTGCGAGGTGGTGTCGCTGTCGGCCTGTGTGGCCCAGGCGCAACGCCAGCTGATCCTGGCGGGCCGGCATGAATCGACCGCGGCCACGCCGGTGGTCGTCGGCCACCTGCCGATGGTGTGGGGCAACGAAGCGCTGCTGATCCAGATGTTCGTCAACCTGATGGGCAACGCGCTGAAGTTCTCGCGCCGCGCCACCAACGGCCGGGTCGAGGTCTTTGCCCAGAAACTGGGCGACGAGGTGGCCATCTGCGTCCACGACAACGGCGTCGGTTTCGACGACGCTCAGGCCGAACGCATGTTCGAGCCGTTTCACCGCAGCCACGGCTCGGCCTACCCCGGCCACGGCCTGGGCCTGACAGTCGTGCGCTCGATCGTCGAGCGCCATGGCGGCCGCGTCTGGGCCGAGTCGCAACCCGGCCGCGGCGCGCGGTTCTCGGTCTCGCTACCGGTCTGCTCGCCGATTCATATGCCGAACCATCTGCCCGCCTGGGCCGACCGGCCGCAAGACGCGGAGCAGTCCGAATCGTTCATCGACGAGGCGCGCCTGTCCGCCTGGTCAAACGCCTTCGTGGCCAGCCCAGAGGACGTGCGCGAAGCCGTGCGCCGCGTCGGCTCCGATGTTCAGGGCATGGGCCGCTACCTGCTCGGCCTGCGGCCCGCAATGGCCCAGTAGCTCTGGCTTACAGCCTTTCGAACACCGCGGCGATGCCCTGGCCGCCGCCGATGCACATCGTCACCAGCGCATAGCGGCCGCTGGTGCGCTGCAGTTCGTAGATGGCCTTGGTGGCGATGAAGGCGCCGGAGCAGCCGATCGGGTGGCCGAGTGCGATCGCGCCGCCGTTCGGGTTGGTCTTGGCCATGTCCAGTTCCAGCCCACGCGCCACGGCAATGGCCTGGGCGGCGAAGGCTTCGTTGCTCTCGATCACGTCGATCTGGTCCAGCCGCAGGCCGGCCTTCTTCAGCGCCAGCTTKGTCGCCGGGATCGGCCCTTCGCCCATGATCTCGTTGGGCACACCAGCCACCGCGTAGCTGACCAGCCGCGCGATCGGCTTGTAGCCGGCCGCAGCCGACACTGCAGCGTCGCCCAGCACGAAGAACGCCGCACCATCGTTGATGCCCGAGGCATTGCCGGCGGTCACCGTGCCGTCCTTCTTGAACGCCGGCTTCAGCTTGGCCAGCGATTCCATCGTGGTGTTGGCCTTCACGTATTCGTCGGTGTCGAAGACCACGTCGCCCTTCTTCGTCTGCTTGACGATCGGCACGATCTGGCTCTTGAAACGGCCTTCGGCAATCGCCAGCGCCGCGCGACGCTGCGATTCGACCGCAAGCGCATCCTGCTGCTCGCGGGTGATGTCCCACTTGGCGGCCAGGTTCTCAGCGGTGATGCCCATGTGGCCGACGCCGAACGGATCGGTCAGCGTCGCCACCATCGTGTCGATCAGCTTGGTGTCGCCCATGCGGGCGCCCGTGCGCATCGCAGTGCTCAGATAGCCACCACGGCTCATCACCTCGACGCCACCACCGACGCCGTAGTCGCAGTCGCCCAGCAAGATGTTCTGCGCCGTCGTCACGATGCCTTGCAGGCCCGACGAGCACAGCCGGTTGACCGCCATCGCCACCGAGTCCATCGGCAAGCCAGCCTGGATCGAGGCCACCCGCGCCACGTAGGCAAAGCGGCTGTCGGTCGGGATCGTGTTGCCCACCGTCACGTAGTTGATCGCCTTCGGGTCGACGCCCGAGCGTTCGACCACCGCCTTCATCACCGTACCAGCCAACTCGGCCGGTTCGATGTCGGCGAGCGATCCGCCAAAACTGCCGATCGCTGATCGTGCAGCGCCCAGAACCACCACATCACGTGTCGCAGCCATGCTCAAGCTCCTTGTGTCAAAACAGTCCAAATGATGCTCCAGCCGGCAGCCTTTTGGGGCTGTGGGCTCTTGATCTGCCGCAAGCCC
>NZ_JBFUGE010000762.1:0-2586 GCF_056403075.1 Ideonella sp. P3_A4
GAGCACCACMGACCCCGCGGCGCACCTGGCCGACACGCTGAATGGCAATGTGCCGGGCTTGGCCGTGAGCCGCATCGACCCGAAGGTCGAGACACAGCGCTACATCGACAAGATCATGGCCGCCAAGTCGCCCCATATCGACGCCCAGGAACGCGCCCTGTTGCTGGAGGATCTGCAGTCGCCCTGCACCGAGGAGGTCGCTGTGTTCCATGCGTTTTCGCGCATCGTCAGCGAGGCCCGCAGTGCGTTCGTCGTGCTGGAAACCGCGCCTACCGGGCACTCGATGCTGCTGATGGATGCGACCGGCGCCTACCACCGGCAGATGACGCGCGAGTTCGAAGGCCATGGCGCTGCGCGCGTCGTCACGCCGTTGATGCGGCTGCAGGACGCGGCGTACACGAAGATCATCCTGGTGACGCTGCCCGAGGTGACGCCGGTGTCGCAAGCGGCCGAGCTTCAGGACGACCTGCGCCGCGCCCGCATCGAGCCCTATGCCTGGGTGCTCAACAAGAGCGTGCTGGCGGCGGGAACGCGCGATCCCTTGCTGAATGCTCGGATGGCGGGCGAACGCAAGCAGATCGAGCGCATGTCCACAGGCCTGGCCAAGCGGCTGTTTGCGCTGCCGTGGCTGAGCGTGCCACCGATCGGCCTCGGTGAGCTGTCGAAACTGGCCGCCGCGCCGGTGCCTGCGGCCACCGCTCCGGCTTGTTACCCAGGCTTGCCAGTTGCCTCACCTGCTCAGGGCAGCGGTGTCAGCACGACGGGCTGGTAAGAGCCGTGCAGGATCCCCCAGCCGACGATCACGCCGGCGTCGTTGATGTCATAGGCGACGCGGATATCCCAGTCTGGGTCGCTGGTAGGGTCCAGCAGCGTGTTGAGGTCGTAGACGCGCCGGTGGGTGTAGACGAATGCGCGATCGTCCCCGTTCACCTTCATGGTGCCCACGACCTGGTCCAGGTTGTTGATGCCCAAAGCCGACGAATGCCGCCCAAGGTCGGTGATGGTGATGCCGTTGTCGAGGATCGCATGCGTCGTATAGCGTGTGTCGCCTGACCAGCCGGCGATGTGCCCGTGGGCATTGACCGCTCGCGCATACGAGTTGGCCCACGGCCAGTTGAGATCCTTCATCTGCCCATTCCTGTAGACAAACGCGTGCACGGCCGTGTCGCCCGCCACCGCGGACGAACCCACGATGACGCCTTTGTCGTTGATGTCCTGCGGGGTGCTGTAGGTTCCGCCGAGGGTGCCGAGCAGCTTGACGTTGACCCCCTTCCAGACATACGCGATGCGCCCCGCGGTACCGACGACGTGGCCAAGGTTGTTGATGCCCAGCGCCGTATCGGCCACGACGGCGTCGTCTTGCACATGTGTTGGATTCCCCTGCGCATCCCAGACCACGGCGTAGTCCCCGCCAGTGCGATAGCAGGACCCCGCAACTTGCATCGCGTCGTTGATCGCGTAGCCATGCGCGTACGGTGAGCCCTCGTTCTTGCAATTGAGTTGACGCAGCACGCCGTCTTGCCAAACGATCGCCTGGCTCACGCTGCCCAAATACCCTGCAGCCACGCCGTTGGCGTTGACGGAGTACAGAAAGCCATCGCGCCAATCCTGCTGCACGGACTCCACGTGGTAAACCGGCGGCCGAGGCGATGCCTGCGCGATACCTGACAGCGCGATGATGACGAACGCCACGACTTGCAGGGCTGGATGGGCCGGTTGATGCCGACTAGCGGGATGGTTGTCGTTGCCGCAAGGCGCGGCAACGCGTTGAGATCCGGGCAATGTCGTCGGCATGATCTGCCTCCTGAGTTGGCGTGAAAGACGGGGACGATCTTCGCATCGAGCGGTCATCGTAGGCCCTGAGGCGCTGGCGGCCGCAGAAACTTGGCTGCCCACGCAAACTGGCGTCTCGGTGTAGTGCTTTGTCGCGCCAGAATCGAACGCAGGGGCRCCGGGCCGACCGGCCGGCACCCGCCACTTGGACTGGAGGCCACACCGGATGCGCATCGCCCCCTTGCTGACCGTGCTGACGCTGCTGTGCCTGCTTGGCGGTTGCGCGACGCGCAGTGGCGGCGTCGCTGCCGACCTCGAACCCGGCCGACTGCCGCCGCCCGACACCGCGCTGGCAATCGCCGGGCTCGGACCCTGCACCGACAACCCGGATCGACGCTTGCACCTKGATGGGAGCCAGCAGGTGACGGTGCTGGTGCACGGCTGCTACGGCTCATCGGGACAGTTCCGCGCGCTGGCGCAGGTGCTGGCCTTCCAGGGCCAGCAGTCGGCATGTTTCACCTACGACGACCGAGCGCGGCTCGCGGACACCGCCGCCGACCTTCGGCACGCGCTGCAGATGCTGGCCGACCAATCGCACGTGCCGCGGATCGACGTGATCGGCCACAGCCAGGGTGCGCTGGTGGCGCGCCGGGCGCTGACCGACACGCTGCCAGCGCCGCTGCCCGGCCCGCCGGTCGACCTGCGCCTGGTCACGGTGTCGGGCCCGTTCTCGGGCATCGAGGCGGCGCGCACGTGCGGCCGGCGCTGGCTCTATCCGTTGTCGCTGGGCCTGGTGCCGCTGAGCTGCCTGAT
>NZ_JBFUGE010000763.1:0-2585 GCF_056403075.1 Ideonella sp. P3_A4
CAGGACGACTGCGGCTGCGCGGAAATGGAACTGGTGTGTTCCGGCATTGAAGGAGATCATTGCGCTCTAACGTTCGACGTAAGGGGCGGCCCGCCTGCGGGACGTCCCCTTGACGGAGGGGTTAGACCCCAGGCCGTGGATAGACACCAAACTCGACATCGGACGCCTCGATGAGCCAGCGAGCCTCGACGCCCGGGCCACCTGCCCACTCAATTTCGTGTACGAGGTGGCCGGCCGGGGAGAGGCGAAACTCATCGTAGCGCCAATCAGCGTGACCGCCGGTACTCCCTGGATTTTCGAACGAGTACGAGTAAACAATGGGATAGTAGAACTCAAGGTAGCAGTCGTGATAGGCGGCCAGGAGACGCACACGAAGGCTAAGCCGACGGTTTTGGCCGCGACTGCCCGAGGCTGGCTCTTCGAACTTTGCCCACTCCAGCCACGCATCATGGGGGGCACGATGGTCGGAGAAGCCGTAGTACCAGCCTGAAGTTGCAAGCGCGAACGCACCGGGTGGAAAGACTGATCGATTCTCTTGAATGTAGCGCTCGTACTCTTGCCAGAGACGTGTCGCTTCTGCATCGTCTTGATCGCGTTGCTCGGCTAGGATGTATGCCATCGTATTGGGGTCTAACGTTCGACGTAAGGGGCCTGCCGAAGGCAGGTCCCCTTGACGGAGGGGTTAGGCCTTGCGCTATAGAGGAGAGAGTGAAACGGAGACATCTTTGCTTCCGCTATAGGTTGCAGGGCAACCTTGAGAAAACGACGAATATTTTGCTTCGAATGAGACTGGTTCGGGCTCGTAACCGGGTGCCCTAACGGACATGACATAGCTGCCCTCCAAAGTGGAGAAGCTACAGGGAACTTTGCATTGAAGTGTGGTGCCAACGAGTTGGATGTTCGACGACTTAGCGCTGAGCGCGTGCAAATCTGGAGACACACCGTTGACGACAATGTCCGAAAGTGTGATGTCGACTACGTCGGCGGCGGAATCGGCGTCGACAGCCGAGACCACCTTTACCAGTGGGTCGATGTATTCGACAACGCAAGGCCCCGCTGTTGGTTCTTCTGAGCCGCTTCCTCCGCAGGCAAGAAGAGTTGAAGAAATGGAGAGTGACAGGGTCAGTTTGACCAATCGCATATGTTCCCTGATGATGAAAAGGCCTAACGTTCGACGTAAGGGGCGGCCGCAAGTGGGCGAAGCCCGCTTGTGGGCGTCCCCTTGACGGAGGGGTTAGGCGGCTGGTGCGCTGGCAGAGACAGTTTCATGGTGCACCGGATTGCGAATCAGCCCCTGCCTGGCCGGACCAGACGATGTTTAGCGACTGGCATTTTGGACAATCAACCACGGGACCCGAGGGAAGTGGCATCTTGCAGCGGTGGCAAGTGGCACCCGGCAGAGCAAGGTGAAGGTAAGTGGCCTTCGCCTCTCCTATCGAGCAGCCAGTGATCTCGCGAATGCGTGGAACAAACTTCAAGAACTGGTTGTGTGCAAGTAGCTTCGACAGTTCAGCTTGAAGTGCCGGCTCTTCGACAGAGGCGATGTCCGACAGGCAGCCGCACTGCCGACACCTGGGACGGCGAAGATTCACGGCTGCAATGGTGAGCATGACGCTTAACGTTCGACGTAAGGGGCCTGCCAAAGGCAGGTCCCCTTGACGGAGGGGTTAGGCGTCGCCGTTGGCATTGGTCGCACCCTCGGGGGAATGACAGGCAACGCAGAGTTTGTTCCCATCTGGATCGCGGAGGTAGGCTCCATAGTAGTTGCCGTGGTACTCGGGCCTCAAGCCTGGCTTGCCCTCGGATAGACCTCCATTGGCCAGCGCCACTTCATAGGCATGGCGAACGCCAGCTCGGCTGGCCGCCAAGAAGGCCACCATGTGGCCATTGCCAGGGTGAGGGGGCTGTTCGTCATGCGGCGAGCCGATGAGAAAGAGCGGCCTCGGGCCACCAGCCGTTTGCCAGCCAGCCCATGGCCGGCTGCGGTCACAGAACCGCGGCTCGATTTCTAGCGCCTGCATGAGCGGCGCATAGAACMCGAGTGCGCGATCGAAGTMGCTCACGCCGACGAAGATATGCGAGAACATGGCCTGTGGGGTATTTTGGTATTCGACGCTTAACGTTCGACGTAAGGGGCYKGCCGCAGGCMRGTCCCCTTGACGAAGGGGTTAGGCGGCAGTTTTGCGTTGACTCGACCTTGATTGTTCAAGGTTGATAGCCCTTGAGCCAGTGATAAGACTTTGGCTGAACCAGTCGAATAGCGAGCAAATCCACGAGATAGACGATTGGAAGTAGACCCAGCAAGACTGACACCTTGATAAATGGAGAAGCCGAAAGCGCCAGGAGGGACAACTGTGCAACTATAAACAGAGCAAAGGCGATTGCAAGCGAGCTGCCGGTTCTGTTCAGTTCGGCATTGCAGTTTGGACACTTCATGCAGGACCAGCGCGTCACTTTCCAAGCGCCCCACGGAACGAAAGAGAATTGACAAGCGGGACATTGCTTGTTGAGCGGTTTCATAAGCGATATGCAAGGAGCAGGAGCAGGAGCAGGTTATGACTTTGAACGCGCGTCGATCCGAAATG
>NZ_JBFUGE010000764.1:0-2582 GCF_056403075.1 Ideonella sp. P3_A4
CCCTCGTTCCACGCATTCTTGTGCAACGGGTACTTTGCGTTTTGGAAGCTTATCGAGGCAGGGCTGAGCAGCTTACGTGCGTATGTGGACGATGTCCTCGCCCCAGCTCTTCATGGCAGAGTAGAGCGACTCATGCAGAACTTGCGGGCGCTAGGGCCTCGATACGTGCCTCTCGTGACGACGCTGACGACTGCTTCGACGATGACCAAGTCACAGTGCGACACCGTGGCCGAGTGGTTCCAGCTGCCAAGCATGGTAGGCGGCGAAAAGTACCAGTTGCCGGACGCCATCGAGATTGCGTCTGTCGCTACCAAGAACGTACATCGAGCGTCCTCGGCGAACGTTCAGGTGCTGTGCTTGCCGGCAACCCACCTGCCCTTGACTACGTCGGGCTTGGCCGTCTTAATGGACTGCCTCTTCGTCGTTTTCGAGAACGCTTGGAAGCACTCAGGATTGGCCGAGGATTTGCCTCCGATAGCGTTGCACGCGGAGTTCGACCCAGACCGACGCTTGCTCACTCTGACATGCAGAAGTGCGTTGTCGGCGAGTCGGAAGAATGAACTGCTCGAGGGTGGCGAGCTTACCCGCCTGCGAACGAAGTACCTTGGCGAGCTGCCCTTGGAGCTGATAAGCCTCGAGGGAGGTTCCGGCTTCCCGAAGCTAGCCCGTTTGACTCGAGCAGTGGCCAGAGACGTTTGCCCACAGCCCTTTGACTTTGGCATCGAAAGTGACCAGTGGTACACATCGTTGACGGTTCCGCTGTATGACCGTGAGGGGGCGTTTGAGGCTTATGAGTAAACGCACGGTGCTGGTTGTTGAAGACGATGAGCCGAAGCAGCGGTCTATCGTAGGGTTTCTGCGCGAAATTCTTGCGGAAGACGTCCAGGTGGAGACGGCGGAATCATTGACAAGCGCCATCGCGCTTCTCAGCGAGACCGACGTTGACTTCGCTGTAGTAGACATGTCGATTCCCACCTTCGACCTCATAAAGGACCGTCGAGGAGGTGGCCAACCCCAAGGCTTTGGCGGCGCTGACATCTTGCGTTTCATCGACTCTGAGACCACAGCAACCAGAAGTGTTGTTGTGACGCAGTACGAAGAGTTCGTTCTGCCACGCGAGGGACAGCGCAGAGACCGCCAAGGCTTAGAGGCAGCCCTTCGAAGCGAACTTGACGACCGCTTCCATGGAGTCATTCATTACACCGGACAGCACGGCGAGTGGAGGCAGGCGCTTCAAGACGTTCTGTCGCGCGTTCGTTTGACGGAGAAGAGATGAGAGTTTTGATTGTCGACGACGACCCGCAAAAGGTAGCGGTTGTCCAAGCGTTTCTTGTCGAACGCGGCGTCGCTGTCGCCGACATTCTGACAGCTGAGCATGCCGCAGGGGCACGCATTCTCCTCGAACGGGTGCCCGTCGACGTTCTGCTGATAGACGTGTTGCTTCCAGTGAGAGCGGGTGCTGTCCCTCGAGGCGAAGACAGTGTCGAGCTGCTTCGGCAGATTGTGGATGATGGCACCACAAAGGCCCCGCGCTACATCCTTGGGATGACGGCTAGCCTCGACGCACGCGCGGCATTCGATGATGAGTTCAGAAGCCTGGTAACTCAGGTGCTGCACGTAGCGCCAGGGGAAGCGGCTTGGCGCGAGTCATTGAATGCACTGCTGCTATTAGTTCAGCGAGTTGAGTCCGCTGAAGGCATGAATGACTACGACATCTGTGTGCTCAACGCTCTTCGATCGCCAGAGCTCGAAGCCGTGTATTCAAGCTGGCCGCTGAAGCTCGGGGCTGAACAGTTGTTGAGGCGAAACATCGTATGCCGTACGGGAACCGCAACCCTTAACGGTGCTGAACGACGGATTGCGTGTGCGCATCTTTCTCAGATGGGCCCTGTTGCTTCTACCCATGCAGCGACCGCACTCTTGGCAGAGTTCCGCCCTCGAGTACTGCTAATGACTGGCATCTGTGGCGGATTCTCCGACCACGTTCAGCTTGGCGATGTCCTTGTTGCGGAGAAGAGCTGGGACTGGCAGGCGGGGAAGTGGACTGACGGCGGCACGCTCGCGACGGCGTTAGACCAGCGCGACGCTGCGGCAGAGCTCATTGCTCAAGCGCGAAGCGCTGAGGCAGTCCTTTCCGCCCTACATGCCGAGTATGCAGGTACGAAGCCGCCGGTGGCGCCTCGTTTGGTCGTAGGTCCGATGGTTACTGGTAGCTCGGTTGTCGCATCCCTCGATATTCAGAAAGTATTCCGCGAACAGCACCGGAAGATGGCGGGCGTTGACATGGAGTGCTACGGGCTCTACTACGCAGCCGAGAACCACGCCGGTGCACCTGTCCATGCGATTTGCATCAAGGCTGTGTCTGACCTTGCAGACCGCGCTAAGAGCGATGACTTCCAGATGTACTGCAGTCACATGAGCGCGCTCGTGTCGCTCGAGGTGCTGAAGCGCTTTTTTGCTCGATAGCGCTCAAGTCGTACAGCGAAGAATCGTTGCGGGAAAGAATTGTCCGTTGGAGTCGCCGCGCCCTCCGAACTGGAGGCGTCAGGGCCGCCGCAATCTCGATTGCGACTGCCCTCAGT
>NZ_JBFUGE010000765.1:0-2578 GCF_056403075.1 Ideonella sp. P3_A4
GCCCTGCATGCCGCGCGATTCAAACTGGAACACGGCTTCGGTCAAACCATCCGAGAAGAGCTTGTAGACGGCCCGGTCGTCCAGCGGCAGCGTCTCGTACGCAAAGTCTTTCTTGTCCGGGTAGCGGGCGACGATGAAGTCTTTCGCCAGCTCCAGGATCGTCAGCGTGGCCAGACCCAAGAAGTCGAACTTGACCAGGCCGATCGCCTCGACGTCGTCCTTGTCGTACTGGCTGACCGCCGAGTCACTGCCGGGCTGTTGGTACAGCGGGCAGAAGTCGGTGATCTTGCCCGGCGCGATCAGCACGCCCCCGGCGTGCATGCCGATATTGCGCACCATGCCTTCGACACGCGAGGCCAGCGACAGCAGCTCGGCCACTTCTTCTTCAGCCGCTTCGCGCTGCTCCAGCTCGGGCGCTTCCTGGCGGGCGTAGATGACGCCCGGGTCCGGCTTCTCGGGCACCTTGGCCAAGGTCACGGTCTTGCCCGGCGGCGCGGGGATGAGCTTGGCGATCGAGTCGACATGGCCGAAGCCCATGCCCAGCACGCGGCCGATGTCACGCAGCGCCGCCTTCGCGGCCATCGTGCCGAAGGTGGCGATCTGGCTCACGGCTTGGCGGCCGTACTTGTCCTTGACGTAGTCGATGACGCGGTCGCGGTTGCCCTGGCAGAAGTCAACGTCGAAGTCGGGCATCGAGACCCGCTCCGGGTTCAGGAAGCGCTCGAACAGCAGGTTGTACTGCAGCGGGTCCAGGTCGGTGACCGACAGCGCATAGGCGACCAGCGAGCCGGCACCCGAGCCCCGGCCCGGACCGACCGGACAGCCGTTGGCCTTGGCCCACTTGATGAAGTCCGACACGATCAGGAAGTAGCCCGGAAAGCCCATCTTCAGGATCGTGCCGATTTCGAATTCGAGCCGCTCGACATAACGCGGCCGTTCCGCGTCACGTTTGGCGACATCGGGGTACAGCAGCTGCAGCCGCTGCTCGAGCCCTTCGAACGATTCCTGGCGGAAGAAGGCGTCGATCGGCATCGGGGTGCCGTCGGGCTGGATCGGGGTCGGGAAGTCGGGCAGGCGCGGCTTGCCCAGCACCAGCGACAGGTTGCAGCGCTGGGCGATCGCCAGCGTGTTCGCCACGGCCGAGGGCACGTCGGCGAACAGCGCTTCCATCTGCGCCTGGCTCTTGAAGTACTGCTCGCGGCCGAAGCGCTTGACGCGGCGCGGATTTCCCAGCGTCTCACCCTCGGCCACGCAGACACGCGCTTCGTGCGCCTCGAAGTCTTCCGGCGTCAGGAACTGCACCGGGTGCGTGGCCACCACCGGCAGCTTCAGCTCGGCGGCGAGTGGCACCGTGGCGCGCACCAGCGCCTCGTGCTGCGCCAAGCCACCGCGTTGCAGCTCCAGGTAGAAGCGACCAGGGAACAATCCACTCAATCGCTCGGCGACCTGAGCGGCACGTGCCCGGTCGCCCGCCAGCAGTGCCGTGCCGACAGCGCCATGCTCGGCACCCGACAGCACGACCAGCCCGTCACCCAGTTCGGCCAGCCAGTCCCAGGTGACCCAGGCTTGCGCGCGTTGCACATTGCGCGTCCAGGCGCGCGCCAGCAGCTCACACAGGTTCAGGTAGCCGCGGCTGTTTTGCACCAGCAGCAGCAGGCGGCTGGCCGTCTTGTCGCCGGACGCGGGGTCTGCCGGCTCGAGCCAGATGTCGGCCCCCAGCAGCGGCTTGACGCCTTTGCCGCGGCAAGCCTTGTAGAACTTGACCGCGCCAAACAGGTTGGCCAGGTCGCTAATACCCAGCGCCACCTGGCCGTCGGCGGCCGCTGCGGCGGCCACGTCATCGACACGCAAGGTGCCATCGACAACTGAAAATTCGGTGTGGGTGCGCAGGTGGACAAACGACATGCGGCATTCTACGAAGCCGCCCGTTTGCCCCCTGCGCCCGGGCAACTGCCTTGCGCCCTCCCGGGCACAAGGCAGGCTACATCACTGCTTGCAGCTCGTGATCGGCACGTCGGCCGCTGCGCCGGTGCCGGCGACCTGGTCGGCCGTCAGCGTCACGCACAACGGCAAGGACTGGACCCCCGCGCCGCTGACCACGATCTTCGAGACCCCAGCCGGCGTACCGGCCTTCAGCGTCAGCTTGACGGTGGAGGGCGCCTTTTGCTGCACCCCGGTGTTGTCCCAATCGTGGGTACGGGCGTAGCGCACGGTGCTGCCGGTCGTGAAGCTGACGATCGGGTAGTTCTCGTCCGACTCGGCGTCGTCGCCGTAGCCGCTGCCGGCCGACACGCCGTTCATGCGAATGCCGGTCAGCGTGAACTTGCCGGCGCCGTCGTAGTGCAGCGACTGCGGTACAGGCTTGGCCTTCTTCGGCGCATCACCGTCGGGCGTGTAGACCCAGACGTCGTTGCCGCCGTAGTTGAACATCACCTGGCCCGTCGGCAGCACCAGCATGTGCGTCGTGTATGCCGCCTGGTTCATGACCACCGGGAAGTCCGGCACGATGGGGTTGATGGTGTTGGCCACCGGGTCGTAGTCGAACAGCTGGGTCGGCGCCGCGAACGTGCCCTTGGTC
>NZ_JBFUGE010000766.1:0-2564 GCF_056403075.1 Ideonella sp. P3_A4
GTTCAGCGGGGCGCCGAGTTCCTTCCAGTTCGGGAACAGCTCGTTGATGGCGCGCGGGTCCATCACCGCGCCGGAGAGAATGTGTGCCCCCGGCTCGGAGCCTTTCTCGAGCACCACCACGTTGACCTCGCCGCCTTTTTCAGCGGCCAGCTGCTTCAGCCGGATGGCCGTGGCCAGGCCCGCGGGGCCGCCGCCGACGATCACCACGTCGTATTCCATCGATTCGCGGGGGCCGTATTGGGCAAGCAGTTCGGGGGCGGTCATGGCAGGTCTTTCGAGTGGTGACGGCGGCCGGGCGGCCTGCGGCGTAGCGCCGCGCAAATCGGAGTCCGAGCAGGGCCGCAGGGTGAGCGCCCAGGCCGAGCGAGGGGCATTCTAGCGGCAGCGTTCAAAAATAGAACGGTCGTGCTTTTCTATTGTGGCCTCGATGCCGCAACGCGTTGATGGCGACCTCTGTGAGGGGAGACGTGCCTGCGCCGGACGTGGCGTGCTACGCTTTTCGCTCCCTTGCCGAAAGCGCTGCGCGCCCAAAACCATGAGCTACAACATCGATCTGTCTGGCCGCGTGGCCCTCATCACCGGGGCATCCAGTGGCCTGGGCGCGCAATTCGCCCGCACGTTGGCCAAGGCCGGCGCGGCGGTGGTGCTGTCGGCTCGCCGTGTCGAGCGCCTGAAGACGCTGCGCGCCGAAATCGAAGGCGCCGGCGGCGACGCCCACGTGGTGGCGATGGACGTGAGCGACCCGGTCAGCATCCGAGCCGGCGTGGCCCACGCCGAGACCGAAGTCGGCACGCTGGACCTGCTGATCAACAACGCTGGTGTCAGCACGACGCAGAAGCTGCTCGAGGTGACGCCAGAAGACTTCGACTACGTGATGGACACCAATGTGCGCGGCGCCTTCTTCGTCGCGCAAGAGGTGGGCAAGCGCATGGTTGCGCGGGCCCGCGGCGCGGCGCCGGGCACCTTCACCGGCGGGCGCATCGTCAACATCGCGTCGATGGCCGGCGTGCGCGTGCTGAGCCAGATCGGCGTCTATGCGATGAGCAAAGCCGCGGTGATCCACATGACCCGCGCGATGGCGCTCGAATGGGGCCGCTACGACATCAACGTCAACTGCATCTGCCCCGGCTACATCGATACCGAGATCAACCACCACCATTGGCAGACCGATGCCGGCCAGAAGCTGGTGCAGATGATGCCGCGCAAGCGCATCGGCAAGCCGGAAGACCTGGACCTGATGCTGCTGTCGCTGTGCGCGAAGGAGAGCCACTTCGTCAATGGCGCGATCATTCAAGCCGATGATGGTTTTGGGGTGTGAGCGCGCTGCCGATGGAGTTGCGAACCCTCACGCCGCTGGAGGCGCGCTTGCTCGGCGTGCTGGTCGAAAAGCAGCACACCGTCCCTGACACCTACCCGCTGTCGCTGAACGCGCTGCAGTCCGGTTGCAACCAGAAGACGGCCCGCGCGCCGGTGATGGACGCGAGCGAGGCTGATCTGCTGGTGGCGGTCGACAGCCTGAAGCACCTGCACCTGATCTTCGAAGTCAGCGGCAGCCGTGTGGCGCGCTACGAGCACAACCTGGGCCGCGTGCTGGGCGTGCCCAGCCAGTCGGTCGCGCTGCTGGCGGTGCTGATGCTGCGCGGGCCGCAGACCTCGGCTGAGTTGCGGCTGAACTGCGAACGCCTGCATCGCTTTGCCGACATCTCGTCGGTCGAAGGTTTTCTGGACGAGCTGTCCACCAAGCCGCCGGCCCGCGTCGTGAAGCTGGCCCGCGCGCCGGGCGAGCGCGAAGCGCGCTGGGCGCACCTGCTGTGCGGCGAGCCTGTGCAGCCGAGCGCGGGCTACGGCGCGGCCGCCGGTGACGGCGGCGGCGTGACGGCAGGCGAAGTCGCGGCCCTGCGCGGCGAGGTGACGCGCTTGTCCGATGAGCTGGCTGCGCTGCGGGCCGACCTGGCCGCCGTCAAGGCAGAGCTGGGACTCGGCTGACCACGCGATGCGATTCGAACTGCCGGCCGACAAGAAGCTGACCTATGAGATGGTGATTCCCATCCGCTGGGGCGACATGGACGCGATGGGCCATGTCAACAACACCGTCTACTTCCGCTACCTTGAGATCATCCGCGTGCAGTGGCTGCACGAGGTGGGCGGCGCGCCCGATCCGTCGGCTCAAGGCCCGGTGATCGTCAACGCCTTCTGCAACTTCATCAAGCAGCTGGAATACCCCGGCGATGTGCTGGCCAAGCACTACGTGGCCAATCTGGGCCGGACCAGCTTCGACACCTTCATCACGCTGGAGCGCACCGACCAGCCCGGCGTCATCCACGCCGAAGGCGGCGCGACGACGGTGTGGGTGGATTTCCCGGCGGGCAAGTCGGTGCCGGTGCCGGACTGGCTGCGTGCACTGATCGCCTAACGGCCATCAGTGCCGCAGCCGCCGGCTGCTTTCCATTCGACTCCCACGAGCCCTCTCCAGGAGGGCGCCTCCGAAGTGAATGACGAGAGCCGTCGCTTCGCCTTCGTCATGCTGACTGGAGCCCTCCTCCAGGAGGAGGGCTGGGTGGTGC
>NZ_JBFUGE010000767.1:0-2561 GCF_056403075.1 Ideonella sp. P3_A4
AGATGGATCCCGAGATTGGCGGCATGATCTTGCGACTGGCAGCGAAGGGCTACTAAACTCCTGCCTAACCCCTCCGTCAAGGGGACGTCCCGCCAGCGGGCCGCCCCTTACGTCGAACGTTAAGCCTCATGAATACGCCGTCCTATCGCTGGTCTTGCCATGGCTGCGGCAGCGTAAACGAGCCGGGCGTAGCCGCTTGTTCCGGATGTGGTCTATTGGCTTCTGCGACCGGAGCACAAATAGCAGCGGCCAGGGCACGTCTTGCGCCGAGCCCTGCTCCCGCACCGGTAAAGAAGGCGGATCACTGGCTATTCGCCAGCGGGTCGCTCTTCCTCTTCTTTCCTGAGGGCATCGCCGCAGCCCTCATCTTCCTTGCGAGTCCAGGCTGGTTGCTTTCGCTCCTCTTCCATGGCTACCTCAAAGCAGCCGGAGTTCTTGCTTGCGGCATGGCAGCTGCTGGCGCAGTTGCATACTTCGCCCTACGCGAGCGCTCCCGAGGGCTTCTCTATGTCTCGGTTATCGTTTCAATCGCCGTGGCCTTGTGGGTCAATACCATGTCGCAGCAGGGCCGGCCGAATGCGGCCTAACCCCTCCGTCAAGGGGACCTGCCGTCGGCAGGCCCCTTACGTCGAACGTTAGCCATCATCAATGAATCCCGATCCATCTCGCTTCAACACTGAAGCACGCGAGCGATTCGCGCAATGGGAGAAGGCGGCCCCTGTAAGTTGCGCCGCAATGGCTATCGCAGCAGCTGTGTCAACATTCGCGTTTCGGCCAAGCTTTCTTCTCGTTTGCGGCACCTTCATGGGCGGTTTGGCTATCTTCTTCTCATGGCGCGCGGCTCTTGCTGAGCGATACAACGCCACACTGGCTCATGCATYGGTGGGCATCGTCCTCGCACTTTCAGGCATAGTCTTCGCAGGGCGAGTTCCAAGGCTAGTCATGTTGGCCCAGGCCCTTCCATGGGTAGGCTTCGGTCTCTTCTTTGGCATCCTGTTCATTCGGCGCTCTTCACCGAAACAGTAGGTCAGCATTCCTCTGARGTCGAGCTATGTCGAGCACRTCGCTATCTCTGCCACGCTTTGTGGTTCTCCACTCTCTCCTGCGGCAGCCGATGGCTAACCCCTCCGTCAAGGGGACGTCCACAAGCGGGCTTCGCCCACTTGYGGCCGCCCCTTACGTCGAACGTTAGGCATTTCATGCAGTCCATCGTCATCCGCATCGATCCGAAACCACTGGTCAATGYAGACCTCGACCTTCGGTACGAAATACCCGATCGCCTGGCAGTTGCTTCCAACGGTTCAATAGGAGACTCTGGTTACGGCTTCGAGCCCAAAACCGACGCCATGCACATCTACCTCTCCGTCAATGACGCAGAGAAGGCTCTGGCAGTCATAGTCGGCCTGTTGGAGAGCCAGTCACTTGGGGAACCCWATCTACTTGAAGCCGTGCAGGTTGGCCTTTCCTCGCTGTCGGTAGCCGAAAGCTCTCAGTACCGGGTCGCCTATCCCCCGCAATGTTCAGGCACCATCCATGCGGTGGGSTAGTACTCTTAGCTCCGCTGCTTCTGRTTTGGCCGCACGTTCCGGCCATCTTGCTGTCTCGCGGCCAATGCCTAACCCCTCCGTCAAGGGGACTGGCCTGCGGCCAGCCCCTTACGTCGAACGTTAGGCGTCCCGGAGGTTTCAATGGCTAGTGAACAAGAGCGGCTCACGGAGGCACTGAACTCCAACGATTCATCAGGCAGCACACGCCAACTTGCATTGGCGCTTCGAGATGAAGGCATGGGCCAGGTTCCAATGTACAGGCTGTTCTCGGAGATACAGCAAACGCTGCCGAGCGATGACCCACGATACGATGCTGTCGTTGACGCAATAGACCAAATCTGGGGAGGCTCTTGGGCGAAGGGGCACGCGCTCTTCAAGCAAGAGCTATCGGAGAGCCGCCTTGCAACAGAGTAGCGGCTGGTCAAAAATGGCCGCCGGAGCCCAAATGCAACGCGCCGTCAACGCCGTCGTTCCGCCCAGTGGCGTTTGCGCTGCTGGGCTTCTCCGGTTGGTGGTGTCGCGTTCCAGGTATCTCCTTGCTCAGCGCCTGCCGCCTAACCACTCCGTCAAGGGGACCTGCCTGCGGCAGGCCCCTTACGTCGAACGTTAAGCAAAGTCAGAAATGCCTTTGTCTCAGTGTCGAGTCTCGTTTGCCATCCGGGCTGGCACCGTGCCACAGGTCGGCCTTCGAGCACTCAGCCACCCCAGAACAGCCCAGCGTCCACCAGGCCGATCAGTACTCGCTCGAAGCCCTCTGCCGCTCCAGCGTTGGCTTGCTTGGCCTCCCCGGTAAAAATGCAAGCGAACATGGCTCGCCGATTGGTCGAGGTTGCAGGAACCAAAATGCCAAAAAGCTCCGTGCCTTCGCTCAGCCTCGTCGCCACCTAACAGCCCAATCGCTTCGTTGGTGCCCTCGCGTTCCTGTCACAGCCTTGCTCAACGTCGCTCGCCTAACATCTCCGTCAAGGGGACGTCTTGCGGCAAGCCGCAAGCCGCCCCTTACGTCGGACGTTA
>NZ_JBFUGE010000768.1:0-2559 GCF_056403075.1 Ideonella sp. P3_A4
ACGCTGCGTGCGCCGGGTAGGCGTGGTAGCAGTTGGTCCAGACCCTGCCGGCCTGGATGCCGCGGCCCATGCGGAAGGCGGTGTTCATGTCGCGGCTCCACACGCCGGCGCCCAGGCCGTAGAGCGTGTCGTTGGCGATGGACAGCGCTTCTTCCTCGTCCTTGAAGGTGGTCACCGAGACGACCGGGCCGAAGATCTCTTCCTGGAAGATGCGCATCTTGTTGTGGCCCTTGAAGACTGTCGGCTTGATGTAGTAGCCGCCTTCGAGGTCACCTTGCAGCATGTTGCGCTCGCCGCCGATCAGGCACTGCGCGCCTTCCTGCTTGCCGAGGTCGAGGTAGCTGATGATCTTTTCCAGCTGCTCGCTCGAGGCCTGCGCGCCGATCATCGTGCTCTTGTCCAGCGGGTTGCCTTGCTTGATGGCGGCCACGCGCTTCAGGGCCCGATCCATGAACTGGTCGTAGATCGACTCGTGGATCAGCGCACGCGACGGGCAGGTGCAGACCTCGCCCTGGTTCAGCGCGAATAGCACGAAGCCCTCGATCGCCTTGTCGAGGAAACCGTCGTCCTTGGCCAGTACGTCGGGGAAGAAGATGTTGGGCGACTTGCCGCCGAGTTCCAACGTGACCGGGATCAGGTTCTGGCTGGCGTACTGCATGATCAGCCGGCCGGTCGTCGTCTCGCCGGTGAAGGCGATCTTGGCGATGCGGTTGCTGGACGCCAGCGGCTTGCCGGCTTCGAGCCCGAAGCCGTTGACCACGTTCAACACGCCGGGCGGCAGCAGGTCGCCGATCAGCTCCATCAGCACCAGGATCGACGCCGGCGTCTGCTCGGCGGGCTTGAGCACCACGCAGTTGCCAGCGGCCAGCGCGGGGGCCAGCTTCCACACCGCCATCAGCAGCGGGAAGTTCCACGGGATGATCTGGCCGACGACGCCCAGCGGCTCGTGGAAGTGGTAGGCGTAGGTCTGGTTGTCGACCTCGCTGATACCGCCTTCCTGCGCGCGGATGCACGAGGCGAAGTAGCGGAAGTGGTCAACCGCCAGCGGCAGGTCGGCGGCCATCGTCTCGCGGATCGGCTTGCCGTTGTCCCAGGTCTCGGCGGTGGCCAGCAGCTCCAGGTTCTGCTCCATCCGGTCGGCGATGCGGTTCAGCACGTTGGCGCGCTCGGCCGGCGAGGTCTTGCCCCAGGCGGCCTTGGCAGCGTGGGCGGCGTCGAGCGCGCGCTCGACGTCGGCCGCGTTCGAGCGCGGGATCTCGCAGAACACCTTGCCGGTCACTGGCGTGATGTTCTCGAAGTATTCGTTGGTCGAGGGTGCGACCCACTGGCCATTGATGAAGTTGGCGTAGCGCTTCTTGAAGGGAACGGGGAAGCCGAAGCGGCCGGGTTCGAGCATGTCCATGCGTGTCTCCTGGGAGCGGGTGAAAGAAAAGCCCCTGCGTGGCGCAGCGGTCGGGGCAAGTGGGGCTGCCCGAACTGCATCGCCAAACGCGTGCCAGGTCATCGAGACGCCGCTCCCGTGGCGCCAGGCCGCCAAAAGGGCGTGTTTTCTCGGGGGTTGTACTGAGAGGGCGCGCAGGGACCGGCGGCGGCTGTCTCAGCTTGGGACGAAGGAGGTGCTCCGTAGCGTCACAGGCTCAACGCGCGCGCCGAGCGGCGGCGCTTGCCCCCAGCGACCATCCGGAGGCTATTCGTGCACGACCTTCAAGCGGCCAGCGAAGACGCAGCGGCTGGGCGCACGGGCACGACCACGGCGGTCATGGGTTGGCGTTGCGCTTGACGCGGGCCGGCAGGCGCTGGGTGAACCACTGGCAGACCAGCTCGCAGACGCGGTCCCGCGCGCCGGCCTGCTCGAACAGGTGGCGGGTGCGCGGCATCACGATGAGTTCGCCCGGGTCGGGCAGGCGGGCCTGTGCCTTGCGGTTCACCGCGAGCGCCTCGGTGTCGGCACTGCCGACGATCAACAGCGTGGGTGCGGTGACTTTCGACAGCGTCTGCATCGCCGGCTCAAGCCGCCCGCCGCACGACACGACGGCGCCGACGCGCTGCGGCCGTTTGGCCGCGGCGATCAGCGCCGCTGCAGCGCCGGTGTCGATGCCGAGCAAACCGAGTGGCAGGGTGGCCAGCGCTGGGCGGCGGTCCAGCCAATCGATGGCCTCCAGCAATCGTTCGCCGGCGAGCATGCTGTCCTCGCTTCCGTCTGGGGCAGGCCCGAGATCGAACAGCAGGGTGCCCAGATCGCACTCGTGCAGCGCCTGCGCCACCTGCTGGTGGTGCGGGTTGCGGCGTGTGCCGGGCGCGAAGACCACCAGGCCGCGGGCCTGCGGCGGAACGACCAGGTCGCCGTCGAGCGCATGCGGACCCACCTGAACCCTTTTGGGTGGCAGCAACAGGTCTTCCATCGTTCCCTCCGGCGGTTGAATTGTTCAGGGTTCGTTTATGCGCGCCAATGGGTGGGCAAGACTTGCGCCCGGTCAAATCAGACGACCGGCGAAGCCTGCGGCGGCGTGGTTCCCCGGCGCCCTTTTGGTGACCCACGGCTTGCGGGCAGTCCCTGAC
>NZ_JBFUGE010000769.1:0-2558 GCF_056403075.1 Ideonella sp. P3_A4
TGAAGGGTTGCGCCACATCGAAGCGCGCTTCGATCGGCATGACCTCGCTGGCCGGACCTGGCAGATCGACCGGTTGGAGCTGGACCTGGGCCGCCTGTCGCGCCACCAAGACGAGCACCAGTGGGCCGCGCGGCTGGACGAGGCACTGGACCTGGCGCTCTTGCGCGCCAGCCAGCGCGCACCCGCACCGAGCCAGCCCTCTGCGCGGCTGCACGCGATCGACCAGTTCTTGTTCTACCTGCTCAACGGCCACCTGCCCTGGGGCGTGTCGCTGCCCGGCCGGCATGCCGTGTCGAAGTGGCTCGAACGGCTCGCACGATCRAATGGCCCACGGTTGTGGACTGCGCTGCAGAGCCACCCCGAGCGCGAACAGATGCTCGAGCGCCTGGCCCAGATCAGCCCGCACCACGGCCTGCAGGCGCTGCTCGCACAACGCGACGCGCCGTTGGCTGAGGCCCTGCAGACGCTGGACGACACGGCCCTCGCCCCGCTGCAAGCCCATGGCTGGCTCAGCGCCCACCAGCGCGAGCGTCTGCAGCAAGCGCTGCGCACCGCGGGCCTGCGCGCCCTGTGGGGCGCCCGCGGCAGTGCGCTGGGCACCGGCCGGCGATTGCAACTGCTGAGTGCACTTCGCCAGGCCCTGGCCCAGCACATCGGCCCGTCGTGGCTGTCGATGCTGTCGGCCTTGCCGCATGCAGCCAACGCCCAGGCACAAGCTGGCGGGCTGCTGCAAGACCTGATCGCGCTGCCATCGCTAAATCCGACATCGGCCGCGGGCGAAGAGACTGCGGACGTCGACCGGCCCACCCGCACCTGGGAAGCCGGCTTGCAGCAGTTGCACGAAGCGCTGTCGCGCCCGCGCCGCCACAGTGCCAGCCACAGCGCTCGCATTGCCACGCTGCTGAGCCGCCTGGCAGCCGCCCACCCGTCAGCGCTGCGCCAACGTCTTCTGCAGTGGGCAGACGAGCGCCGGCAACGCCGGATGTGGTCGCATTGCTTGACGCCCGAGAACCTGGGCACCCTGCTCACCGCGATGAGCCCTGCAGGCCGAACGGTGCCCGGCCACCCGGCGCCGGGCGCGTCGCAGTGGAGTGACTCGCTGCGCCAGACCGCGCTGCGCCTGCAACGCGAAGCCCCCGCCGAACGGCGCCCCGGTCTCGGCCGGTTGCAAGCCCTGCTGATGGAGGCCTGCCTGCAACGCCTGGCCGAGGGCCAGCGCCTGCCCGACAGCCACAGCGCCTGGCAGGCCTTGTGGCAACGCGCCTGGGCCCAGTGGCTGGGCGACAGCGAGGCCGATCGGCGAACCACGCCTAACTCGTTCCGTGCTGACCGCGACAACGTCCCCGCACCGGCCCGCCCGACGCGCGAGGACCCCCGCGACGATCGTCACGACCACCAACCCAATCCGCCACTCAGTCAACGACGCGAGCGTGAGCGCCCCACGCCACCGGCACCCAGCGTATCGCCCCGGCAAGGTCTCGACCAGGCCTTGCGCAGCCTCGAACGCCAGTGCCGTGAGGGCCATTGGGCCTGGCCGCAACGCCTGCGCCTGTCCCGCCTGCTGGAGACCGACAGCGCCTGCCAGCGCTGGTTGCAGCTGTTCGACGAATCGCGCCGCTGGCAGATGCTGCGGGCCCAGTTCGGCCCCGCCGCGCAACGCCTGCAGCAACGCGCCGGCCGTCTGCAGCAATGGTTGGGCAGCGTGCTGCGTGAGCCGATCGCCCTCGTCCAGGAGCACTGGCGGCGCCTGTGCCACTACCTGTTCGTGAAGGGCCTGTCGCCCGACGAAGCTTCGCTGCGCAACCACTACCAGGCTGAGCAGATTCCGACGACCCTGCCTGCGGCACCGGCACCGCTGGCGAACGAGCCCATCTGGGTCGGTGATGCGGGCCAAGTGATATTGGCCGCCTACGCCGAGCGCCTGTTCAAGCAGCAGCGGCTGATCGAGCAAGGCCGGTTCATCGACAGCGCAGCCCAGGCCCGAGCCGTGCAATGCCTGCAGACGCTGTGCCATGGCGCCGGCCCGGTGGACGAGGCGCAGACCGTGCTGTCGCGCCTGCTGTGCGGCGTGCAGCCGGCCGAGTTGCTGCCCGAGGTCGAGCCGCTGCCGCCCGACACGGTGACCTTGCTGGAGCAACTGCTGCAAGCCGTCATCGCGCACTGGAAGGCTGTTGGCCACACCTCGGTGGCGGGCTTGCGCGAGACCTTCCTGCAGCGCGAAGGCCGCCTGCAGCGCGACAAGACACCGGCCGACGAGCCACCGCGTTGGCACCTGCGTGTGCAGACACGCGGCTTCGACGTGCTGCTGGACCGCCTGCCCTGGAGCTTCCAGACGATCCGCCTGCCCTGGATGCAAGGAGCGCTGCATGTGGAATGGCGCTGAAACCTCGCATGCCCAGGCACTGGGCCTGGAGCTGGACTGGCTGGCGCAGGTGCTGAACCTGCGCCTGGAGCAGCACTTCCAGCAGCTGTCCAGTGACCTGGGAGACGCCCCGCCGCCGCCCTATTTGCCGGCCGACAGCGAGCTCGCACACTGGGTCAGCGAGTTGGAGCTTGGG
>NZ_JBFUGE010000770.1:0-2556 GCF_056403075.1 Ideonella sp. P3_A4
ACGAACACTACGACGGCGTGGTCGCCTACAAGCAGTACCGCAAGCTATGGGGCAAGAACACGACCGTCTCGATCGGCTTCGAGACGGCGCCCGAGGGCTGGGCCGGCGGCATGCTGGTGGTCAACAGCGCCGACGCCCAGTGCACTGGCTCGCGCATCCTGCAGGACCAGTACGGCAAGGCTATCGATGCCCCGTACTCGGTGCAGCGCTTCTCGGCGGCGGTCAAGAAGAGCAAGAGCCCGAACAACAATCCGCATGATGGCGCGATGCTGTGGAACGTCGTGAAGACAGCCAGCGGTGCCTGTGGCACGGCCCAGATCGCCTCGCCTGGCCCCATCGGCCACAAGACATCGCAGATGCTGGGGTTCATGGACGACCCGATGCTGGACGTGTCGCCCTGGAAGTAATCCGCTGCGCCGTGGTCAGGCGGCTCGCCGCTTGATTGGCATGGCATGAGCCCCAAGCGCGCCGGCGACCCGGCGCGCTTTTTTCATGGCGATTCAACGCGGACCGCTCAATCGTCCTTGGTCGACAACTGCGCGCGCACCTCGCCGCCAGGGAACTTGGTCGAGTGCACATTGGCGTAGGCCGCGCCGGCCTTGATGGCTGCCACCAGCTCGGCAAACTCGCCGGCATCCACCCCTTGGCCACTGGGGCCGATCACGTTGGCGGCCGTCAAGGTGCCGGTCACCACACCGGACTGCAGGCAGGTGGGCGCCAGGCCGGTCGGGTCAGGGTTGAAGCTGGTCTGGCACAGAAAGACCATGATGCCGCCGTTGACCTTGCGCTGCCCGAAGTGGATGTGCGCCTGGCGTACGTCGCCTTCCAGCCCGCTGTAGGCGAGCCGGTACTGAATGCTGCTGTTGGTGTCGTCGAAGTTGGCAGAGAACTTGCCCGTGGCCGCCGTGGCGACCGAGGGCACTTCCGACAGGCCCTGAAGCTGGGAGTCGACGTCGTGCGCCTGGGCGACGCCGGCCGCACTGAACGCAGCGAAGGCGAGCAGGGTAGAGAGGCAGGTGAATCGGGTTCTTGGCATGCTGACTCCTTGGAGAAACTTGGAGGAAGAGGGCGGGCCGAGCGGCCAACGTCCGGCCAAACGAGGTGGCCAGCGGTGAGTGCCGCGGACAGGGCAACCGGTTGCTGCTTCCGCCTCCGTCGCTCAGTGCGCCAGCGACGCCTGGGGCGGGCCGTCCGGGGCGCCTTCGGGGAACAGCCGCCGGCAGGCCCGGCCGTCGGTGATGAACACATGCAGCGCCTCGGCCGGCGCCCAGGCGACGACACGGTCACCGGTGCGCAGGCGCGTGTGCGCATTGCCGCGTACGACCAGCTCGTGGTGGTCGTAGGCGCGCAGGTGCACCAGGTGTGACTCACCGAGTTGCTCGACCAGCACCACCTCGGCGTCGAGGCGGATGCCATCTGCCAAGCCGGTTGCGCCGGCTTCGGCCAGGCGCAAGTGCTCGGGCCGCACGCCGATCTCGACCGCCTGGCCTTCGAGCAATCGGGCGGTCTCGACCGTGGCCCGGGCGGGCTGGCCGAACGGCAGCTCGAACTGCACGACCGGGCCGGTGGCCGTCACCTTGGCCGGCAGCAGGTTGATCTGCGGTGAGCCGATGAAGCTGGCGACGAAGCGGTTGGCGGGKTGCTSGTACAGGTCCAGCGGYGCGCCGGCCTGCTGSACGCRGCCCTCGTGCATSACCACGATSYKGTCGCCCAGCGTCATCGCCTCGACCTGGTCGTGCGTCACGTAGACCATCGTTGCGCCCAGGTCGCGGTGCAGCCTCGCCAGTTCTACACGGGTCTTCACGCGCAGCGACGCGTCGAGGTTGGACAGCGGCTCGTCGAACAGAAACAGCCGCGGCTCGCGCACGATCGCGCGGCCGATCGCGACGCGCTGGCGTTGGCCACCTGACAGCTCGCGCGGTTTGCGCTCGAGCAGGTGCTCGATGTGCAACGCCCGTGCGGCTTTCTCGATGCGACGCTGCCGCTCGGCCTTGTCGRCACCGTGCAGCTTCAGGCCGAACGCCATGTTGTCGAACASGTTCATGTGYGGGTAGAGCGCATAGCTCTGGAACACCATTGCAATGCCGCGCTGCGCCGGCGGCAGGTGGTTGACCACCTCGTCGCCGATGCGCAGCTCGCCGCCGGTGATCTCTTCCAGCCCGCACATCATGCGCAGCAGCGTGGTCTTGCCGCAGCCGCTGGGGCCGACCAGCACGACGAACTCGCCGCTGTCGATCTGGAGGTTCACGCCCTGCAGCACGGTGGTGGCGCCGTAGGTCTTGGAAACATTGGCCAGTGAGACGCGGGTCATGGTGGGTCCGAACGAAGAATGAAGATCACTTGACCGCGCCGGCAGTGATGCCGCGGATCAGCTGGCGCGACATCAGCGCATACAGCAGCAGCACCGGCAACACGGCCAGCGACAGGGCGGCGAGCACCGCGTTCCAGTCGGTGGCGAACTGGCCGATGAACTGCTGCACACCGAGCGTGATGGTCTGCGTGCTTTCGCCCGGCGCCAAAATCAACGGGAACCACAGGTCGTTCCAGATCGGCACC
>NZ_JBFUGE010000771.1:0-2545 GCF_056403075.1 Ideonella sp. P3_A4
GGTTCAGCGTGTCCGACTCGATGCGCGACAGGTCGAGGATGTCGTTGATCATCGCCAGCAGGTGGTCGCCGGCCTGGCGAATGTTCGTGGCCCAGCGCTTGTGAGACGGATGCAGCGTGGGTGTCGTGGCCATCTCGAGCAGCTGCGCAAAGCCAAGCACCGCATTCAGCGGCGTGCGCAGTTCATGGCTCATGCGCGAGAGGAAACTGCTCTTGGCCAGGTTGGCGGCTTCGGCCACACGGCGCGCCGCCTGCGCCTCGGCAACCGCGTCTTCAATGCGCCGGGCTCGCCCGGTCACCGTCAGCAACAGCACCATCAAGGCTGCCGCGCCCGCCATGCCCGCCATGCCGACACCGGCAACGACCGTGGTGCCCCGCCCTTCGTACCGGCCGCGGTCGAGCACGATCAGCTCCCACTGCCCATCGCCGAAGGCCAGGGTCTCGGTCAAGCGACGTGCCACGACCGCCGTCTCGCAGTCGGGTGCGCCCAGCAGCACGCGGGCGCTGCCTGAGGCCTGCTGGTCGATCAGGCAGGTGGCCAAGGGCCCCGAAATAGGCCCGCTCAACTGGGTGGCCAGCCGCGTCAATGGCAAGGTGGCAAACACCAGGCCGCGCACGCCCTGGTCGCACCCACCGGCAGGCCGCCACATCGAGGCCGCGGCCTGAAACACCATCACGCCCGGCACGGCTTGGCTGCGCTCGCCGCTGTCCGCCACGGGGCTCAGGTCCACGCTGCCGCTGGTCGCCGGGCGCCCGGAACGCAGGGCCCGMAGCTGCGCTTCCTGCACCGTCGGCTCGGTGAACCAGCTCGCACCGTCTGACGGCGGCCGATAGAACGTCGGCTCGACATAGCGCACCCGCGGGGCGATGGGCTGAGACTTCGGACCTTCGCAGTCGATCCAGCCGATGGCCTGCATCTCGTTGGTCGTTGGCAGCCAGCCGGTGGCTGCCACGCGAAATTCCGTGGCCGACACCTCGCGGGTCTGTGCGAACAGGATCTGCATGGCCCGCACGGCCTGCAGCGTGTTGTGCAACTCGGCCTTCGTCAACGCGACGGCGAGCTGCGCGCTGTGGTCAAACTCGTTCTGGGTCCGCTGCGCGTCGGCACGGGCCACGGCCGCGACGCCGACGTGGACCAGCACCGCGCAGGTCACGCCGGTCAGTGACAGCGACCAGCGCCGCGGCACCCAGTCGCGACGCGGCTGCGCCAGCCAGGTCAGCGCGATCGGTGCACCGATCATCACGCCCAGCACCACGCCGGCCCAATGGCTGGCCGCGGCGACCGGCACGGCAGACCAGGGCATGCCGCTCACGAAAGCGTGGTAGCCCGTGGTGACCACCGTGCTGGCCAGGCCCGGCCAGACAGCCCCGTAGACGACGAACGCCAGGATCTCGCGCGGCTCCGCCAGGCGTGCCGATGCGGCCGGGCTCCGGCGCAACAGCCAGGCCCCGAGCATCGCTTGCGCCGCTTGGGTTCCAGCATGCACGCTGGCGGTGAGCCACAGCTCGCAGTGCGCGTGACCGCAAGCTGGCAGATCGGACGCCCAAAGCCACCGCCCCATCAGCGTGCCGATGCCGATCGCCACCGCCGAGCGGTAGCCAAGCACCCACACCGCTGCCAAAGCCAACCCACTGGTCGCGTCGAGGATCGGCCGCCCGGTGAGAGGGCTCCAGCGCAGGCTCGCGTACGACAGCAGACCGCACCCCAACGCGATCAGCGCCTGGACCGCCAAGTTGCGGTCGAAAGTGCCTGGCTGGCCTTTTTTCTCGTGCAGATCGTCGACTGCCGACATGGCGTGTACAACCTTCCGCGCGCCCGTCCGACATCCGGGTCTGCGCCTCTATTCCATCGCAACCGCCGGGGCTGTGAATGGGCAACAACCCTGTCACGCCTACGACAAATCGTGTTCAGGTGACGCTGGGCAACCTGTCGCCCACCGATCTCGGCCGCGTAGCATCTGCGGACCATGAAATCCCTGCACCCCTCCCTCATCCACAGCTGGCATGCCCATGTCTATTTCGAGGCTTCCGACCGAGATGCGGCCTGGGCGTTGCGCGACACCGTGGGCACCGAACTGGCGGCGCACGTGAAGATCGGCCGCTTCAACGAAGGGCCGGTCGGCCCGCACCCGGTGGGCAGCTACGAACTGGCGTTCTCGCCGGCCAGCTTTGCCGAGGTGGTCAGCTGGCTCACGCTGAACCACGGATCATTGGACGTGCTCGTGCATCCGAACACCGACCACGAACTGCGCGACCACCGCGACTGTGCCCTTTGGCTGGGGCGATCGCATACGCTGGACCTGGTGGGCCTCGCGCCTTAGCGCAGCGTCCTGTTGAACAGCGCCAGCATGCGGCCCCAGGCCTGCTGCGCCGCGGCCGCATCGAAGCGCGGCGTGGTGTCGTTGTTGAAGCCGTGCTGGGTACCGGGGTACTTGAAGGCTTCGTACTTCACGCCTGCGCGTTTCAGCGCGGCTTCGTAGGCGGGCCAGGCGGCGTTGATGCGCTCGTCGTTGTCGGCAAAGGCGAAGACGAGCTCGGCCTTGATG
>NZ_JBFUGE010000772.1:0-2542 GCF_056403075.1 Ideonella sp. P3_A4
GCATGGAGCAGCGCACGGCAGAACCTCGCCGATACGCTGGCCGCGGCACAAGCCCCGGCGCGCTTGACCCGCGTCTTCACCGCTCGCGGCCGCATCTCGAACGGCCTCGCGGCGCTGGCGCCCGCCACGCGCACCAGCCTGCAAGACTGGCTGGCGCTGCCAGCCACGCAGACCGCCACCCAAGGCCTGGGCGACGTGGGTGATCTCGCGGTGGCGCTCGCAGCGGCCGATGCCGCCATCGAAGCCCACTGCGCCGAGCTCGAAGTGCATTTCCCCGACGCCGACGGGCCGCTGGCACCGCTGCTGCCCACCGGGCCTGATCGCCCGCTGCGAGAGTGGCTGCGCGAAGCGGCGCAGCGGCAGCTGGGCATGCCGTCTGCGGGGTTCCTGAAGTCGCTCAAGCTCGTCGGCGGCCTGCTCGAAGCCGCCACCGCTGCGCTGCGCGAGCTGTTGCAAGCGCTGGAAGACAAGGTCAACGACCTGCTGGCGGCGCCGGTGGCGCTCGCGGCGCTGCTGGGCCATGTTGCCGACGTGCAGCACCGGTTGTTGACGCTGGACCTGGATGTCTACAAGCGCGAGGTCGATTCGATCTACACCGCCTTGCTCGACGAAGTGCGTGCGCTCGACCCGCGCAGCCTGGAGCAGCCCTTGTCGCAGGCGCGCGACCGGCTGATCGCGCAGCTGTCGCTGACCGCCCTGCTGCCCCCGGCCCTGCGCGGCGAGCTTGATGCCGCCTACAAAGAGCTGGTCGCCAAGATCGGCTCGCTGGACCCCGACGCACTGCTGCTGCAGCCGCTGGACGCGCGCTATGCCGAGGCCATCCAGCCGCTGGTGGATGCGCTGCAGGTCGGCCCCGCGGTGCAGAAGGTGATCGACTGGCTCAACAGCCTCGACGCGCAGCTCGGCGTCGAGATCGATCGTGTCGATGTCGCCTACCGCGATCTGCTGACCGCCGCACCGAGCGGTGGCGRCGGTGGTGTCAGCGGCGGCGTGTCGCTGTAGCGGAGCACGGTGATGACCATCGCGTCAATCCTGCTGCAGCCCCAGGTGCTCGGCCGCATGCAAGGCCGGTTGCCGGAAGAGGATCTGGCCGACGAGTTCGTCGCACTGGCCCACCGGCTCATGGGCTCGCCGGAGATCGCGACGGCGCTCGCCCCGGCCTTCGCCTCGTCGCTAGAAGCGTTGGCCGAACGGCTGTTGGCACAGTGGCAGCCGCGTTTGCCGCAACTGCAGCAGCAGATCAACGACTGGCTTGCACCGCTGACGTCCGGCTTGCGCGCCAACGTCGGAACGAGCTCGTCGCAGAGCGCCGCCGACATGCTCGACTGGGCTGCCGAGGCCCTGGGCGCACTGGAGGCACTGCCGGCCGCACTCAGCGACGAAGGGCTGCGCGCCGCCATCCGCAATGCCGCGCAGTTCATCAGCAACGACCTCGGCCTGAGCCAGCAGCTGCTGCGCGACGAGCTGCGCCGCACGCTGCTTGACGCGGTGCTGAACCTGCGCGGCCTGCAGGACGTCGACACCGAAGCGCGTGCCACGGCGCGCGCCCTCGCCTGCTTCCTCGACCGAGTGCTGGTCATCGGCCTGGACCGTTTGCCGACGCTGGACCTGCAGCCGGATCGCATCGCCACGCTGTTGCTGGCCGCGCTGCGCCGCCTGGGCCTGGAAGAGCTGCGCGCCAAGTTCGGCTGCATGTTGGGCAAGCTGCGCGCGACGCTCACCGCCGCCGCTGCGTTGGCGCGCGCAGCGGAGGTGACGGTCAACGTGGCGCCAAAGACCGCCGTGCCTTCGCGTGCGCTGCGCCGCGCCCAGGCGAAGAGCAACGGCCGCGCCCGCAAGAGCATGTCGAAGGCTGCGGCAGCGGCGGCCGTTCCACCCCGCAGCGAAGACGACACCTTCTGCTGGTACGGCTCATGGATCTACGCGCATCGCCGCCAGGGGCAGGCGCAATGGCTGCCTGGCTACCCCTGCGACGAGGTGTGGCTCAGCAAGGACCGTCAATCGCTGGTGCTGCGGCAGGTCGAAGGCTCGGACAGCGTGCTGCACAACACCACCGCTCCCTTCGCGTGGCACGAGGCGATCCCATTCAAGAAGGATCCCACGGTCCCGTGGAGCGAAGGCGCCGACTTCTACAGCTTCGGCACCTTCCCGCCCGAGTTCCTCGAAGTCTTCACGCGCGTGGCCGATGCAGCCACCGAGACCGGCCGCGGCATCTGGCACATCGTGCGCATGGCACAAAGCCCGCAGGAGTACGGCAACAACATCAGCCAGTGGCTGTGGTGCTGGTTGCGCGCCGGCTTCAGCGCGGCTGGGTTGCCGTTGGCCTCGGCCTTCTCGCGGCGTGCCGATTCCGGCGCCGGCTCCAGCTTCTTCATGACGCCGATGCTGACGTGGATCCTCGTGCTCGCGACGTCCTTCGAGGGCATGCACACGAAGACCGAGAACCACGCGGCCGGTTTCGCCTACTGGGCCACGCTGTTCGGCGCCGACATGCTGAACACCTGGGTGCCCTACATCCTGATGCGCGGCGGTCACGATGTGC
>NZ_JBFUGE010000773.1:0-2536 GCF_056403075.1 Ideonella sp. P3_A4
GGCCAGCGGCGAGGCCAGCACCAGCGGCAAGCCGCTGACCAGCCATTGCGCGGCCACCCGTTCGGCCACCGTGCGGGTCAGTGGGCGTTGCGCGATCAGCATCTGCTCCAGCGTGCCGTCGGCGGCGTCGCCGTCGAACAGCGTGGTCAGGGTCAACRTCGTCGACAGCAGTGCGCAGGCCCAGATCACACCCGGCGCCACGCGGCGCAGCAAGGCCGGCTCAGCGCCGAGCCCGAGCGGGAACAGGCTCAAGGCCGCCGCAAAGAACGCCAGCGGCAGCAGCCAGCTGGCACGCCGGCGTGCGGCGAGCCGCAGGTCGCGTTGCCAGACGCCGATACCGGCCGCGGCGGACGAGGGCAGCGCGGTGCTGCCGTTCATACTGCCACCTCGTCGGCCCAATGCCATTGCGCCAGTGGCAGGCCGTCGCTCGGCCACGGCGCGTGGCTGGTCATCAACACGGCGCCGCCATGGGCCAGGTGCGCGCGCAACCAATGCTCGAACAGCGCGGCGCCATCGGCATCGAGCGCCTCCAGCGGCTCGTCCAGCAGCCACAGGCATGGTTCGTGGTCCAGCATCAGGCGGGCCAGCGCGGCGCGGCGCCGTTGGCCTTGCGACAGCCGAGCGACCGGCTCGTCGATGCGCCCGGCCAGGCCGACCTGCGCGAGTGCCTCGGCCACCTGCGCGCGGCTGGGCGTGGCGCCGCCCAGGCGCGCCAGCACGCCCAAGGCTTCGCCCAATTGCAGACCCGACGACAAGGCGTTGGCGTGGCCCAGGTAGCGCAACCGGGCCCGCACCTCGGGGCGCAGCGAGCGCACCGGCTCACCCTCGAACAAGGCTTCACCTTCGTCGGGTTCGCCCAGGCCGGCCAACAGGCGCAGCAGACTGGTCTTGCCGCAGCCGTTGGGACCGCGCAGCCACAGCGCCTGGCCGGCATGCAGGTCCAGCTCGACGTCGCTGAACACACGCCGGCCACCGCGCCGGCAGGCCAGCCCGTGCGCCTGCAGCCAGGCCGGGCCGGTGGCCGGCGGCACAGGGCAGGGCGGGGCGGTGTGAGCGCTGGGCATGGGGCGCATTGTCGGCGCAGCGGCGGCGCCACGGCGACCACCCGTGGCGCCGCATGGCCACGCCTTGCTGCACTACCATCGACCCATGAGCCTTGTGTCCGCGCCTGCCGACCCCCGCCCATTCAAGGTGCCCGAGTCGGTGCTGGTGGTCATCCACACACCGGCCCTGGAGGTGCTGCTGATCGAGCGCGCCGATGCGCCCGGCTTCTGGCAAAGCGTGACCGGCTCGAAAGACCTGGTCGACGAGCCGCTGGTGCTCACCTGCGCCCGCGAGGTAGCCGAAGAGACCGGCATCACGATCGGCAGCGCCGAGGTGCCCACTGAAGCGCTGATCGACTGGAACCTGGCCAACCACTACGAGATCTACCCTCGCTGGCGGCACCGCTATGCACCGGATGTGACCCACAACACCGAGCACGTCTTCGGCCTCACCGTGCCAGCCGGCACGCCGGTACGCCTGGCGCCGCGTGAGCACACGGCGTACTGCTGGTTACCCTGGCGCGAGGCCGCCGACCGCTGCTTCTCGCCGTCCAATGCCGAGGCCATCCTGCTGCTGCCACGATTCGTTGGAGTGCCGCAGACATGAACAGCCGCGTCACGCGCCCGGGTGGCCTGGGCCCCAGCACCGTCTACAGCACGCAGGTGCTGCGGGTGGCGACCTACAACATCCACAAGGGCGTGCGGGGCATGGGCCCGCGCAAGCGACTGGAGATCCATAACCTGGGCCTGGGCATCGAGGCGCTGGATGCGGACTTGGTGTTCCTGCAAGAGGTGCGCCTGTTCCATGCCCGAGAGGCGCGCCACTTCGACCAGACCCACCTCGGCTGGCCCGAGGGTGGGCAGGCCGAGTTCCTGGCGCCACAAGGCTACGAGTCGGCCTACCGCACCAATGCGGTCACGCGCCACGGCGAACATGGCAACGCCTTGTTGTCGCGCTGGCCGATCGGCGACATCGGCCACCACGACGTGTCGGACCACCGCTTCGAGCAGCGCGGCCTGCTGCATGTGCCGGTGACCTGGCAGGGCCTGAAGTTCCACGCCGTGGTGGCCCATTTCGGGTTGATCCACTCCAGTCGGGTGCGGCAGGTGCAGCGCCTGGCCGAGTTCATCGCGGCCGAGGTGCCGAACGGCGAGCCGGTGCTGGTGGCCGGCGATTTCAACGACTGGGGCGAGCGGCTGGATGCGCTGATGAGCGACGCGGGTCTGCAACGCGCCATCGCACCGGCGGGCCAGCCGGGCGCGCGCGTCACCTTCCCGTCGCGCGTGCCGGTGTTCGCGCTGGACCGTGTCTATATGCGCGGCTTTCGCTGCCTGTCGACGATGGTGCCRCGCGGCGCGGCCTGGGCCCGCATGTCCGACCATTTGCCGCTGGTGGTGGAGCTGGAGTCGGCGTGAGTGTCCGCCCCCACGCTCGCGGTGCGAGCTGCCCCCCGAGGGGGCGCTCAGTTCCCTTGGGGCGGCCCGGCGGGAAC
>NZ_JBFUGE010000774.1:0-2531 GCF_056403075.1 Ideonella sp. P3_A4
GGTCGCTACCCTCGGCCCGAGGGCGGCGAGCGGCTCGAGTACGCCCGCGGACCCTTCGCCAAGCACACCTTCATGGTCGATCTGGATGCAGGCGGCCGCGTGCAGCACTGGGAACAGGTGTTGCGCGAAGACATCTTCAACCAGGTCGTGCCGGGCATGAGCGCCGACGAATTGCGCTACAAACTCGGCCGGCCCGCCAAGCAGTTCGGCATCTGGCGTGGTGCCACCGTGTGGACCTGGCGTTATGAAACGCCGTTCTGCCAGTGGTTCATGGTGACGGTGGAGCCGAACCGCACCGTACGAGACGCGGGCTACGGGCCCGACCCGATTTGTGAAGTGAACGAGAAAGACGATCGCCGATGACTTTGCGCCTGCATGGCATTCCGAACTGCGACACCGTCAAGCGCGCCCGCGCCTGGCTTTCCGATCAAGGTGTTTCGTACGACTTCATCGATTTCAAGAAGGCCGGCGCCAGCCCGGCCGACTTGCGGCGCTGGGCCCRGGCGGTGGGCTGGGAAAAGCTGCTGAACCGCCAAGGCACCACCTGGCGCAAGCTCGACGCCGCTGTCCAGGCCCGAGTGGTTGATGGGGCCACTGCTGAGCACCTGATGCACGAGCAGACCAGCGTGATCAAGCGCCCGGTCGTCGAATGGCCGGACGGCGCCATCACGGTCGGGTTTTCCCCAGAGGTTTGGGCTCTCCATTTGCCCAGCTGAAAAACGCATTTGCTTGAATTTGTGACATCACGCCGCGCATAAGCTCCTGCGCTTTTCGGGGCAGGCACGCGGATTGCCGTCGCAAACGGTTACGAATAGGCCCCACTGAAGGGCCTTTTGGCACTTCATGATTCGCCGCCGGGGTCTAACCGGCACGCAGTACTGTTCCTTCGAACAGGCCGTGCCGCCCGCCACGAACTATGAAGCGACACCTTGTTTGGGAGGGCCGCCCCCTGCGGCGTTGGCTGGTGGCCGGGATGGCCGCCCTGGCGCTGGTGGGCTGTGGCGGCAGTGGGGAAGGCGGCAGCGAGGACGCAGCCGACGCCGAGCGGCGCGCTGCGACAGGTGTCTCCGGCCAGTCCGARGGTGCCCAGGCCTTCGTGACCACCCAGTCGGACGCCGTCCGTCTGGCGCACCAAGCCACTTTCGGCCCCAGCGAAGCCCTGGTCACCGAGATTCGCAACAAGGGCGCCAAAACCTGGATCGTCGGCCAGATGGGGCTGTCGGTCTCGCGCTACAAGCTGGGCGGCGACAACTCGCCCGACAAGAACACCTCGACGACCGATTTCTGTCAGCTGCCCGACCAGGTCAAGAACCCGAACTGCTGGCGTGACTATCTTTCGTCCGAACCGCTGCTGTGGGACTTCTACCGCAACGCGGTCCGCAACAACGACCAGCTGCGCCAACGGGTCGCACTGGCACTGAACCAGTTGCTGGTGGTCAGCAACGTGGACGTCGATGGGACGTACGGTCTGCGCCCGTTCTACAACAACATGATGATGGGCGCGTTCGGCAACTACCGGGACCTGCTGCGCCAGGTGGCCGTCTCGCCGATGATGGGCGAGTACCTGAACCACGTGAACAACGACCAGGCTGCGCCGAACGAGAACTTCGCGCGCGAGCTGCTGCAGCTGTTCACGATTGGGCCGTGCAAGCTCAACAGCGACGGCACGCTGATCGGCGGCAAGTGCGCCTCCACCTACGACAACGAGCGGGTGCGCTCCTACGCCTATGCGCTAACGGGCTGGACCTACCCGCCAGGTGGTGCTGACCGCTGGGGCTGCTGGCCCGAGGGCGCGAACTGCCACTACCTCTACGGCGACATGGTGCCCGCCGGCGGCACGCTGCGCGACACGAAGGCGCGCAAGCTGCTGTCGGATGTACTGGTGCCTACGGGTAGCAGCGCGCCCAAAGCGCTCGAAAAGGTCCTCGACAGCTTGATGACCCACCCGAACATCGGGCCGTTCGTCGGCAAGCACCTGATCCAGCAACTGGTGACCAGCAACCCGACGCCGGAATACGTCGCCCGCGTCACGAAGGCCTTCAACAGCGGCACCTACGACGACATCGGTACCGGCAAGCGCGGTGACCTGTCGGCCACCGTGGCGGCGGTGTTGCTGGACAAGGAAGCTCGCACCGAGAAGCCGTTGGACAAGGCCGGTCGGCTACGCGAGCCGGCGCAGCTGTTCACCGGCGTGATCCGCGCGATCGGCGGCGACACCGATGGCAATGCGCTGGGCTTTTGGCAAGGCGAGAACATGAGCCAGCACATCTTCCGCCCGCCGACGGTCTTCAACTACTACCCGCAGGACTTTCCGATCAGCGGCAGCAAGCTGATCGGCCCGGCGTTCGGCATCCACAACGCCAGCACCGCGCTGAACCGGCTGAACTACCTGACGATGCTGTTCGACTGGAACGGCGCCGACCCGCAGAAAGACGTGCCCGGCGCCGTCGGCACCAAGCTCAAGTACGACGCCTGGGTGGCCGATGCGAGCGACGCCGCCAAGTTGGTGGACCGCATGAGCAACCTGGTGC
>NZ_JBFUGE010000775.1:0-2522 GCF_056403075.1 Ideonella sp. P3_A4
TGCTCGACCAGCGCCTGGGTCTCCAAACGACCCAACAACTTGGCGGCATTCACTTGCATCAAGTGTGAAAGGTGGGTGGCCACCACAGTCGAGCAATCAACGACCRTAAACCCGCTCATTTGGGCTTGCTCGCGGTGGCGTTCTTCGATCCACACCGCGGGCAGCCCGAAAGCGGGGTCGATGGTCTTGGTGCCCGGCAGTGCAGGCACCTTGCCGCCCGGGTTGATGGCCATGTACATGCCCGGGAAAGCCTCGCCTTCGCCGACCACGGCGCCACGCAAGGTGACGCGGTACATGCTGGGCTTGAGGTCCAGGTTGTCGCGGATGTGCACCGAAGGCGGCAGGAAGCCGACTTCTTGGGCGAACTTCTTGCGGATGCCCTTGATGCGGGCCAGCAGATCACCCTTGCGGTCCTTGTCGACCAGCGCGATCAGGCGGTAGCCCACTTCGAGGCCGAGGGTGTCGACCGGCTGCAGGTCGTCCCAGCTGGCTTCGGCGTTGGCGGCCGGGGCGGCCTGGGTCGTGTCGACCTTGGGCTTGGTGGCTTCGCGCTTGGCACGCTGGGTCAGCCAGTAGGCGTAGTAGCCGATGACGCCCGACATCAGCAGGAACACCAGGTGCGGCATGCCCGGCACCAGGCCCAGCATGCCGATGATGCCGGCGGTCAGGCCCAGCGAGCGGGGCGAGCTGAAGACCTGGGCGCGGATCTGGGTGCCGATGTCGGTTTCAGAGCCAACGCGCGAGACCACCATCGCCGCGGCGACCGAGATCAGCAGGCCGGGGATCTGGGCGACCAGCGCGTCACCGACGGCCAGCAGGATGTAGCTGTTGGCCGCGTCGGAAGCCGACAGGCCGTGCTGGGCGACACCGATGATGAAGCCGCCGACCACGTTGATCAGCAGGATCAGCATGCCGGCGACCGCGTCGCCGCGGACGAACTTCGACGCACCGTCCATCGAGCCGAAGAAGTCGGCTTCTTCGCCCACTTCGGCGCGGCGGCGCTTGGCTTCGTTCTCGTCGATCAGGCCGGCGTTCAGGTCGGCGTCGATCGCCATCTGCTTGCCGGGCATCGCGTCCAAGGTGAAGCGCGCGCCGACTTCGGCGATCCGCTCGGCGCCCTTGGTCACCACGATGAAGTTGATGACGACCAGGATCGCGAAAACGATCAGACCGACGGCGAAGTTGCCGCCGATCAGGAAGTGGCCGAAAGCCTCGATCACCTTGCCGGCGGCGCCAGGGCCGGTGTGGCCTTCGACCAGCACGACGCGGGTAGAAGCCACGTTCAACGACAGGCGCAAGAGGGTGGTGACCAGCAGGATGGTCGGGAACGCCGCGAAATCGAGCGGCTTGATCATGTTGGCCGAAACCAGCATGACCATCAGTGACATCGCGATGTTGAAGGTGAACAGCAGGTCCAGCGCGAACGGCGGCAGCGGCAGCACCATCATCGCCAGCACCATCACGATGAAGATCGGGGCCATCAGTGCCTTGACCATGGCGGCGTGTTGGCCGAACAAGGCTTGCAGTTGCTGTTGGAACGCGTTCATCGGATGGTTTTGAAAGGGGAATGCGGGCGGGAATCTGTGAAACGGGATGTTGCCCGGGTGGCCGGAAAACTTGAGCCGGAAAAGGGGCATGAAACCAGCTGTCATTTGCCGTGAGCCCGGCGTGGCTTGCTGCGTCTGCCGTCGCGGGCGTGCGGAATGTCACGGCGGATTGCCAAGGACTACCGATCGGGCCGTTCGGCAGGCGAACGTGGCGCTTTGGGGCGGTCGCCGGAGAAGCGCCGTTGGCACCTCAAAACGACCGCGGGGCGCCAGACCGGCGCCCCGAATTCGGCCTGGACACCGGGCGATCAGGCGCCCGGCCGACTCTTACGCTGGTGGAACGCAGGCGAATGCGGATCGAGTTCGTCCGGAATGTCGACGTCCGGCTGGTCGATGCGGGCGTTCGGCGTGCGGCGCAGCGCGTAGACCCAGGCCAGCACCTGCGCGACGGCGGCGAACAGCGTGGCCGGCACTTCCTGGTCGATCTCGCAGTGGGCGTACAGCGCACGCGCCAGCGGCGGGGCCTGCAGGACCGGCACCTTGGATTCGCGGGCGATGTCGCGGATCTTCAGCGCCAGCAGGTCGGTGCCCTTGGCGATCACGCGCGGGGCGCCCATCTTGTTCTCGTCGTACTTCAGCGCGACGGCGTAGTGGGTCGGGTTCATCACCACCAGGTCGGCCTGCGGCACGTTGGCCAGCATGCGCTTGCGCACCATCTCGCGCATCCGCGCCTTGATCTTGCCCTTGACCTCGACGTTACCTTCCGCGTCCTTGTGCTCCTGCTTGACTTCCTCGCGGGTCATCTTCAGCTTTTCGAGCCACAGGTGCTTCTGCAGCGGCACGTCGATCAGCGCCCAGCCGCCCACCACCAGCAGCATCATTCCGAAGCCGCCGGCGATCGTCTGGCTCAGCGTGGCGATGCCCTCGGGCAGCGGCATCGTCAGCAGCTGGGTCAGGCCCTGCCATTGCGCCTTC
>NZ_JBFUGE010000776.1:0-2516 GCF_056403075.1 Ideonella sp. P3_A4
GGGCGAAGCGGTCACACCGGGCTCTCGCAACGCGCCGCGGGCGCAGAACAACGGCGGCTGGGTCAAGTTCGCCGGCGGTGGCGGGCGAAGCGGTCACACCGGGCTCTCGCAACGCGCCGCGGGCGCAGAACAACGGCGGCTGGGTCAAGTTCGCCGGCGGTGGCCAGGTGCATTTGCGCGTCGGCGTGTCGTACGTCAGTACCGACAACGCCAAGCTCAACATGCAGACCGAACTGGCGAGTGTCGACTTCGACACCGTCAAGACCAACGCGAAAGCGAGCTGGAACAAGCTGCTGAACAAGGTGCAGATCACCGGCGGCTCGACCGACGACCGCACCAAGTTCTACACGGCGCTCTATCACTCGCTGCTGCACCCCAACCTGTTCAGCGACGTCAACGGCCAGTACATCTGCTTCGACAACAAGATCTACACCGCGACAGGCTGGGACAAGTACGCCACCTTCTCGGGCTGGGACATCTACCGCTCGCAGGTGCAACTGATCGGCTGGCTGCAGCCCAAGGTCGCGAGCGACATGGCGCAGTCGATGGTGGTCGACGCCGAGAARGGCGGCGGCGGCTACCCCAAGTGGCCCACTGCAAACGACGACACCTGCGTGATGGTGGGTGACGCCGGTGCGGTGATCGTGGCCAACCTGCACGCCTTTGGTGGCAAGAACTTCGACACGGCCTCGGCGCTGAAGTACATGGAGCAAGCCGCCACGCAGCCCGGCACGCGTTCACGCAATTGCGAGACGCGCGCGGGCCTCGCCGGCCAGCAAAGCCACGGCTACATCCCGGAGGGTGCCGGTGGCGTGTGGGGCCCTTCTGCCACGACGCTGGAATATGCGCTGGCCGACTCGGCGATCGCGCACTTTGCCGAATCGCTGGGCAACACCGCCAAGCGTGACCAGTACCTGGCCTACGCGCAGGACTGGAAGTCGCTCTACTCGAACTTCTCGGGCTACATCCACCCGCGGCTGGACACCGGCGGCTTCATCAACGGCTTCGACCGCACCAGCGGCAACAGCTTCGTCGAAGGCAACTCGGCGCAGTACACCTGGATGGTGCCGCAGAACTACCGTGGTCTGTTCGACCGCATGGGTGGCAACGCCGCGGCGATCGCCCGCCTGGACGAGCACTTCACCAAGCTCGACGACGGGGCGAACAGTCCGTATGCCTTCATGGGCAATGAGCCCGAGCACGGCTCGCCCTGGGCGTATCTGTTTGCTGGGACGCCCTACAAGTCGCAGCAGGTGGTTCGCCGCATCCTGACCGATCTGTACCGCAACAGCCCGGACGGCATCAACGGCAACGACGACCTTGGCGCCACCTCGGCCTGGTATGTGTGGGGCGCATTGGGGCTGTACCCCGAGCTGCCGGGTGTCGGTGGATTCGCGGTCGGCAGCCCGCTGTTCCCGACCACGAAGATCAAGATGGGCAACGGCAAGATCCTGACGATCAAGGCTCCGAATGCAGGTGCCAACGGCACCTACATCCAGAGCATGATGATCAACGGCGTCGCCAACACCAGCACCTGGCTGCCGCTGACCAAGCTGAAGGCCGACACGACGCTGCAGTTCGAGCTGGGCGCCACGCCCAACACGAACTGGGGCAGCGCGCCGGCCGATGCGCCGCCGTCTTACGACAACCCGCGGGTCACGAAGAGCAGCACCACGTTCAGTGCCGACTTCGACAGCCGCAACTCGCAGCCGGACTGGAACGACACGATCGACTTCGCGGCCAACATCACCGGCTACTGCTGCTCGCTCAACCACATGGAGACCTCGACCCGCCGCGAGGGCGGCACGCACAGCGGCGCCGGCGCGCTGATGTACTCGGGCAACGACAACGATGCGACGCAGTCGTACTCGTACAACAAGGTGTTCGACGTGAACATCCCGGTGGGCAGCGCGACCACGCTGTCGTACTGGATCAAGCCGAGTGCGGTGTCGGCCAACAGCGCCTTCGTCGCGATCGACCTGGTCTTCACCGACGGCACCAGCCTGCGCGATTCGGGCGCCATCGACCAGAACGGCATCCGCGTGCACCCCGAGTTCCAGGGCCGCGGCGGCAAGCTGGTGCTGGACAGCTGGAACGAGGTTCGCTCGAGCATCGGCCAGTGGGCCGCAGGCAGGACGATCGACCGCATCGTCGTCGGCTACGACCGTCCAGACGCGACCGGCCAGTTCCGCGGTTTGATCGACGACTTGCGCATCGGCGCGCCCTGAGGCTGCATCAGGTTCACATCAGCACCGGCTTTCTAGCATTGAGCCCACCAGGACTGTCGACATGAGCACACCAGACATCGCCCCACGTCTTCTTGGCCGCTGGCTGAGGGCCTTGGGCGCTTGTCTGGCGCTCGCTGTCGGCGGCCCGGCCATGGCCACGGCTGCGGGCCCTTACCAGCCCAACGATGCGCCGGTGCTGGTGGTGCTGGGCCAGTCGAATGCACAAGGCTACAACCAGTTCCTGACCGGTGCGGACGTCAACCGCATCGGCCAGCACCTGGCCCACGT
>NZ_JBFUGE010000777.1:0-2504 GCF_056403075.1 Ideonella sp. P3_A4
TGATGGTGGTGATGATGGGCACTTCGAGTTGTGCCATCTCGAAGATGTTGCGACCGATGGCCTCGGACTGGCCGCGCTCTTCGGCGCCAACGCCTGGGTAGGCGCCCGGCGTGTCGACGAAGGTGAACACCGGCAGGCCGAACTTCTCGGCCAGCTTCATCAGGCGCAGCGCCTTGCGGTAGCCCTCGGGGCGCGGCATGCCGAAGTTGCGCAGACCGCGCTCCTTCGTGTCGCGGCCCTTTTGCTGGCCGATCACCATGCAGGCCTGGCCATTGAAGCGGGCCAGTCCACCGACGATCGATTGGTCGTCGGCGAACGCACGGTCGCCGTGCAGTTCCTGGAATTCGGTGAAGATCTCGTTGACGTAGTCCAGCGTGTAGGGCCGCTGCGGGTGGCGCGCAATCTGCGTCACTTGCCAGGGGTTCAGCTGGGTGTAGATGTCCTTGGTGAGCTGCAGGCTCTTCTTGTCCAGCCGTTCGATCTCTTCAGAGATGTCGACGGCCGACTCGTTCTGCACGTAGCGCAGTTCTTCGATCTTCGACTCCAGCTCGGCGATCGGAGTCTCGAATTCCAGGAAGTGGCGTTTGCTCATCGGTTGATTCTCGCAGGTCAGTACTCGACGGGCAGCGGGTCCAGGCTGCGCCAGAGATACCAGGTGGCAACCGAGCGGTATGGTGCCCAGCCCTCACCCAACTCGCGCGCCTCGGCACGCGACACCGGTTCGCCGCTGAAGTAGCTCAAGGAAATGCCCTTGAGCAGGCCCAGATCGTCCAGCGGCAGGACGTTCGGGCGCATCAGGTGAAAGATCAGGAACATCTCGGCCGTCCAGCGGCCGATGCCCCGGATGGCGACGAGTTCGTCAATGATGGCCTCATCTTCCATCTGTTGCCACTGCTTGACGTGCACGGTGCCGTCGGCAAAGTGACGCGCCAGGTCGATGAGGTACTCGGTCTTGCGGGCCGACAGGCCCACGCTGCGCAGCGTCAGCGCGTCCAGCGCCAGCACATCGTCGGGCGCCAGGCGGTTAGACGGACCACCGACGACGGCGGCGAACTTGTCCCACACCGACTGCGCGGCCTTGACCGAGATCTGCTGGCCGACGATCGAGCGGGCCAGCGTGGTGAACGCATCACCGCGGCTTTGCAGGCGCGCTTCGCCGAACTGCGGGATCAGCTTCTTCATCACCCGGTCGCGCTTGGACAGGTGTTTGCAGGCGTCGTCCCAGTAGTCCGGCGTGACACCCGCCGGATTCACCTTGGTGGCCATCTCAGTGTTGCCCCGCCGCTCGAAGGCTTTGAGCCGCACCGCCAGAGGTCGGTTTTCGAAGTTCGCACAGAGACTTCATCAAGCCTTGACCCAGGTGGTGCCTTGCGGCGTGTCTTTCAGCATCACGCCGGCGGCCAGCAGCTCATCGCGGATGCGATCGGCCGCCGCGAAATCACGCGCCTTCTTGGCGGCGTTGCGAGCTTCGATGCGCTCGTTGATCGCGGATTCGTCCAGGCCCGAGCCTGCACGCAAGAAGGCCGTCGGCACTTGTTGCAGCACACCCAGCGTACCGGCCAACGCGCGCAGCAAACGCGCCGCCTCGGCCGAGCCGCCGCGGTTGACCTCGCCGGCGAGCTCGAACAGCACGGCCATCGCGCCGGGTGTGTTGAAGTCGTCGTCCATCGCCGCCTTGAAGGCGGCGGCGGCCGGCTGTTGCCACTCGATCGGTGCGTTGTCGCCTTGCGGCGATCCACCGGCTTCGAGCGCGGTGTACAGGCGGCGCAGCGCGCTGCGCGCGTCGTCGAGGTTGGCGTCGCTGAAGTTGAACGGGCTGCGGTAGTGCGTACGCAGCATGAAGAAGCGCAGCGTCTCGCCGTCGAACTTCTTCAGCACATCGCGGATGGTGAAGAAGTTGCCGAGCGACTTCGACATCTTCTCGTTGTCGACGTTCAGGAACCCGTTGTGCAGCCAGTAGTTGACGAACGGGTGGCCCAGCGCGCCTTCGCTCTGCGCGATCTCGTTCTCGTGGTGCGGGAACTGCAGGTCCATGCCGCCGCCGTGGATGTCGAAGCGCTCGCCGAGCACCGCGCAGCTCATGGCCGAGCATTCGATGTGCCAGCCCGGGCGGCCGGGGCCGTACTCGCCGTCGTACTTCGCATCGGCCGGCTCTTCCGGCTTGGCAGCCTTCCACAGCACGAAGTCCAGCGGGTCTTCCTTGCCTTCGGCCAGTGCCTTCGATTTCAGATCACGGTCAGCCAGGCCAGCGCCTGAGACCAGGTCATCGATCGACTTGCCGCTGAGCTTGCCGTAGCCCGGGAACTTGCGCACGGCGAAGTTCACGTCGCCATTGCTCGCGCGGTAGGCCAGGCCTTTTTCTTCAAGCGTGCCGATCATCGACAGCATCTGCGGCACGTACTCGGTCGCACGGGGCTCATGTGTCGGCGGCGCGGCGCCGATGGCGCCCAGGTCCTGCCGCATCGCCGCGATCATCTCGTCGGTCAGCGCGCGGATGCTGATGC
>NZ_JBFUGE010000778.1:0-2499 GCF_056403075.1 Ideonella sp. P3_A4
GCGCTGCCTGGCTCGCCGGCGATCGGCTTGGCCATGAAGGTCGCGTACATGTCGTGCCGCAATGCGGCCTCGCGCACCGTGCGCTTGAAGAAGAACACCTCGTCGGCCAGGCCCAGCGGATGGGCATGGAAGAAGTTGATCTCCATCTGGCCGGCACCGATCTCGTGGATCAGCGTGTCGACGTTCAGCTCCATCTTCTCGCAGTAGTCGTAGACGTCTTCGAACAGCGGGTCGAACTCGTTGACCGCGTCGATCGAATAGGCCTGGCGCGAGGTTTCGCTGCGGCCGCTGCGGCCGACCGGCGGCTTCAGCGGCATGTCGGGGTCGGTATTGCGGGCCACGAGGTAGAACTCGAGCTCCGGGGCCACCACGGGATCCCAGCCCTCGGCGGCGAACAGGTCGCAGACCCGGCGCAGCACCGAACGCGGGGCGAACGGCACCAGGTTGCCGTCACGGTCGTAGCAGTCGTGGATGACCTGCGCCGTCGGGTCAGTGGCCCAGGGCACGATGCGCACGGTGGCCGGGTCGGGCCGCAGGTGCATGTCGCGATCGGTCGGGTTGATGACGTCGTAGTACGGGCCTTCGTCGGGGAACTCGCCCGTCACGCCCATGCCGACAATGGCTTCGGGCAGCCGCATGCCGCGGTCTTCGGTGAATTTCTGGCGCGGCAGGATCTTGCCGCGGGCGACACCGGTGAGGTCGGGCACGAGGCACTCGATCTCGGTGACGCGGTTCTGGTTGAGCCACTGTTCGAGCTCGGCGAAATTGAAATGTTCTTTGCTGGCCATGTGAGGCACCTGCTGTTGTGTATCTGCGCGCGGGTGAGCCCCCGGCTTCAAACCGAGGCGCGGGCCGCGCGGGCCCCGCGATAGGGTGGCGTCAGGTGGGCCCGGTCACGGGTGAGGGCCTCGCCGTCCTTCGCGGTAGCGTCGGCAGGCTTCGCCGAAAGCGGTGAGCATCTTCATCGACACCGGGTTGTCGGCGGCCAGCCACTCGGGGTGCCATTGCACGCACAGCGAGAAGCCGGCCGAGTCGGCCACGGAAAAAGCTTCGACCACGCCGTCGGGCGCGCGGGCCTCGACCCGCAGGCCATCGGCCAAGCGCTTGACCGCCTGACCGTGCACCGAGTTGACCTCGAAGCGGGRCTGGCCGACGACCTGGGCGAGCACGCCGCCTTCGGCCACGAGCACGTCGTGCGCCGGGGCGTAGATCTCGACCGCCGGCGCACCATCGGCGCCGCGGTGGTCTTCGTGACCCTCGTGCTCATGAACCGCCTGGTACAGCGAGCCGCCGAGCGCCACGTTGGCCTCTTGCGTGCCGCGGCAGATGGTGAACAGCGGGATGCCGCGGTCGACCACGCGGCGGATCAACGGCAGCGTCCAGCTGTCGCGCAGCGGGTCCAGCGGCAGCGAAGGGTCGTGCACGTCTTCGCCGAAGTGGCTGGGGTGCACGTTCGACGGCGAGCCGGTCAGCAGCACGCCGTCGGCCAGGTCGAGCAGCGCGTCGAGCTCGGCATCATCGGCCGAGGGCACGACCAGCGGCTGGCCGCCGGCCAGGCGCACGGCGTCGATGTACTTCTTGCCGGCAATGTGGAACGGGTGTTCGCCTAGCATGCGGTTGCAGGCGGGCACGAGCACGATGGGCTTGGCCGCCGCGCGCTGTGGCAAATCCTGGTCGAGGGTGGTGGGCTGGGTCATATCGTTCACTCAAATTCTCCGCGCCGCTCAAGCGGCACGCGCGTCGCAGTAGGCCAACCGAACCAAGCGGCCACCGCGGAGCCGGCTCTGCCGGGCCGCTGGTGGCGCCCCCTTGAGGGGGAGGCGCCGAAGGCGCTTCGGGGGTGGGTCATCATCCGAGCAAGTCTCTCAGGCGGTACCAGGCCATGCCCAGCACCAGCGCCGGGGTGCGCAGCCAACGGCCACCCGGGAAGGCATGGTGCTTCAGGCGTGCAAAAACGTCAAAGCGCGAGGCGTCGCCATTCATCGCCTCCGCCACCAGCTTGCCGGCCAGGCCAGTCAATGCCAGGCCGTGGCCAGAGAAGCCTTGCAGATAGTAAAGATTCGGGCCCAGGCGGCCAAAGTCGGGCGCTCGGTTCATCGTGATGTCGACGAAGCCGCCCCAGGCGTACTGGATTTTCGTGCCGGCCAGCTGGGGGAAGGTGCCGACCATGCGCTGGCGCATGCTTTCGGCCAGGTTGCGCKGCGTCATCGTGCTGTAGCTCACCCGGCCGCCATACAGCATGCGGTTGTCGTTGGTCGGGCGGAAGTAGTCGAGCACGAAATTGGTGTCGCAGACAGCCGAGCGGCTGGGCACCAGCGAGTTTGCCAGCGCCGCGGGGATAGGCTCGGAGCAGACGATGTAGGTGCCGACCGGCATGATCCGCTCTTCGAGCTGCGGCGCCATCCCTTGAAGATAGACGTTGCCTGCCAGCAGCGCCTGCTTGGCGCGCACCTCGCCCTGGGCGGTGGCCACGCGCACGCCGCCGGTGACCTGCTCGAC
>NZ_JBFUGE010000779.1:0-2498 GCF_056403075.1 Ideonella sp. P3_A4
GCACCAGGAAGGCTGCCAGGGTGCTGTGGGGCTCTTCGTCGGCGGTGATCGCGGTCAGCTTGATCATCAAGTGGGCTTCGACGACCAGCTGGCGCAGCATCGTGGCCGGGTCGTCCCCATTGGGGGCGAAGCGCTCGAAGACCTGGCGCGCAATCATCACCACCTGGTCGGCAGCGGTGCGGCCACCACTCTTGCCGCCCATGCCGTCGGCCACCATCGCCAGCGCACAGCCTGGCACGCGGCCATGGGGCAGCACTTCGACCTGGTCTTGTTGGTAGGCGCGGTCGCCTTTGTGAAGGCCGGTGGCGGCGGAGAGGCGGAATCCTTGGGGGGCGGTGATCATGACCGGCAATATAAACTGCCGCCGCTGTGACCGACGCCGTAGAACCCCCCGATAACCTGCATTCTCCGCAACGCCGCCTGATCGAATTGCGGATGGAACACGCCGATCTGGACAACCTGATCGACCAGGTGGACCTGCAGGGCACCGGGGACGAGCTGACGCTGCGGCGTCTGAAGAAGCGGCGCTTGCTGCTGCGCGACCAGATCGCGCAGCTCGAGGCGCAGCTTGAACCCCCCGAACCCGCATGATGATGCCCCCACGCCCCCTTCCGGGGGCTGCCCCCCGAGGGGGCTCGCGCAGCGGACCGGCGAAGCCGGATCCGCGCACGCCACTTGAAAAGCTGCGACTCCTGCGGAGCGCAGCCAGCGGCGCGCTGCTATGACCGTAGTCGCGCAGATGGCCGGCGAGCTGCGGCTCGCGGTGGCGCAGAGCTTTGCGTCGGATGGGCCACTGGCCAGGGCGGACGGGGCGTATTTGCCGCGGGATGCGCAGTTGCAGATGGCCGAGGCGGTGGCCAGTGTCATCGATGCCAACGAGGCGCTGGTGGTCGAGGCGGGTACCGGGGTCGGCAAAACCTTTGCTTACCTTGTGCCGGTGCTGATGTCGGGCAAACGCACATTGGTGAGCACGGCGACCAAGAATTTGCAGGACCAGCTGTTCTTTCGCGACTTGCCGCGTTTGCGCGATGCCTTGGGCCTGCCGGCGACGGTGGCCCTGCTGAAAGGGCGTGGCAGCTACCTATGCCGGCATCGGCTGGCGCAGGCGCGCGAAGGCGCTGTGTTGCCGGACCGTATGGCGGTGCGCGCGCTGGCGCGCATCGAGACCTGGGCCCAGTCCACCGCCAGTGGCGACATTGGCGAGCTGGAAGGGTTGGATGAACGCTCCGAGGTGATCCCGATMGTCACTTCGACGCGTGAGAACTGCCTGGGCGGTGAATGCCCGGAGTACCACGCCTGCCATGTGATGAAGGCGCGGCGCGACGCGATGGCCGCCGACATCGTGGTCGTCAACCACCATCTGTTCTTTGCCGACTTGGCACTGCGTGACAGCGGCGTGGCCGAGCTGTTGCCGACCGTCGACGTGGCGGTGTTCGACGAAGCGCACCAGATGGTCGAGGCGGGCATCCAGTTTCTGGGCCAGACGCTGGGCACGGGCCAGGTGATCGACTTTTCGCGCGACTTGCTGGCCGCCGGCTTGCAGCACGCGCGCGGACTGCTCCCCTGGGCCGAACTGTCGGGTGCCTGCGAGAAAGCAGCGCGCGATTTGCGGCTGGCGGCAGCAGGCGAACTGCACGATGTGCGCAGCATCGTCAAACGGCGCTGGGAAGAAGCCGCGCGGGGCGATGGCCTGACCGCCGCGCTGGACACATTGGTCACCGCACTGATGACGGCTGCCGAAGCGGCCCAAGGCGTGGTCGAGTCGGCGCCCGATTTCACGAGGCTGCACGGACGCGCCAAAGAGCTGGCGGCACAGGCTGCGCGCTTCCAGAAGCCGAGCCCGGCCGACCAGGTGCGCTGGGTCGACCTGACGCCGCACCAGGCACGGCTGATCGAGTCGCCATTGGACATCCGCGCGATGATGACCCAGCAGCGCGCGGCGGCGAGCCGGGCCTGGGTTTTCACCTCGGCGACGCTGGGCGACGACGACAGCCTGAGCTGGTTCAGCGAAGCAGCTGGCCTGGAGGATGCGCGCCACCTGCGGGTGGGCAGCCCGTTCGACTACGCGGCCCACGCGCGTGTCTACGTGCCRCCGCGCTTTCCAGCGCCCAACGAGGCGTCGCACAACACGATGGTGGGCCGTGCAGCGGCCCACTGCGCCGCGGCCCTCGGTGGCCGCACCTTCGTGCTGACCACCACGCTGCGTGCGATGAAGGTTGTCGCCGAGGCCTTGACCAACGAGCTGGCCGATTTAGGGCAGCCGCTGGAGGTGCTGGTGCAAGGCACCGCGGCCAAGCGCGCGCTGCTGTCGCGCTTCCAGCAAGGGGGCAGCGTGCTTGTCGGCTCCCAAAGCTTCTGGGAGGGCATCGACGTGCCCGGCGACGCTTTGCAGTGCGTGTTGATCGACAAGCTGCCGTTCCCGCCGCCGAACGATCCGCTGGTCGAAGCCCGTGTGCGCCAGCTGAAAGAGCAGGGCCGCGACTCTTTCAACGACTACT
>NZ_JBFUGE010000780.1:0-2486 GCF_056403075.1 Ideonella sp. P3_A4
CAACGAAGTCGATCTGTCGCAGCGGCCCTTCAAGCTCAAGGGCGATTCAGGTGCCTACACCTGCGACGCGCTGATCATCGCCACCGGCGCCTCGGCCAAATACCTCGGTCTGCCGTCTGAAGAGGCCTTCATGGGCCGTGGCGTCAGCGGCTGTGCAACCTGCGATGGTTTCTTCTATCGGGGCGACACGGTCTGCGTGGTCGGTGGCGGCAACACCGCGGTCGAAGAAGCGCTGTACCTGTCGAACATTGCGAGCAAGGTGCACCTGGTGCACCGGCGCGACAGGTTCCGCGCCGAGCCCATCATGGTCGATAAGCTGATGGACAAGGTCGCCGCGGGCAAGATCGAGCTGCACCTTTTCAAGACGCTGGACGAGGTGCTGGGCGACCAGAGCGGCGTCACCGGTGTTCGCCTGAAAGACACGGTGAGCAACGCCACCACCGAGCTGGCCCTCAAAGGCTGCTTCATCGCGATCGGCCACCAGCCCAACACCGACATCTTCAAAGCCCAGCTGGAGATGAAGGACGGCTACCTCCTGACCCGCTCGGGCCAGAACGGTTTCGCGACCATGAGCAGCGTGCCGGGCGTGTTCGCGGCCGGCGACGTGCAGGACCACGTCTACCGACAGGCCATCACCTCGGCCGGCACCGGGTGCATGGCAGCGCTCGACGCCCAGCGGTTCCTGGAAACTTAAGCGTTCGGAGGCGGTGGCCGCAACGTGGCCCCCGCCCCACCGATCAGCGCTTGGTCAGGTAGCCGAAGGTCCCGTCACGCTTGACCTCTTCGGCCGCCGCCTTCAGCCCGTTCATCGCCGCGCGGTACAGCGAGGTTGCCAGGCTGATGCGCTTGACGCCGGCCGCTTCCAGCTCGGCCACGCTGAACGACTTGCCCGGGATGCCGACCATGAAGCTGACCGGTTTTTTCAGCGCGCTGCACACGGCCTTCACCGCTTCGAGGCTCGGCAAGCCGGGCGCGAACAACACGTCGGCGCCGGCCGCCTCGTAGGCCTGCAGACGGCGAATCGTGTCGTCCAGGTCTTCGCGGCCGTTGAGGAAGTTCTCGGCCCGCGCGGTCAGCGTGAACGGCCGGCCGAGCGAACGCGCGGCCTCGACCGCCGCCGCCACGCGCTCGACCGCTTGGCCCAGGTCGTAGATCGGGCTGCCGGGCTGCTGGCTCGCATCTTCGATCGAGCCGCCGGCTAGGCCCGTCTCGGCGGCCAGGCGGATGGTTTGCGCCACCACCTCGGGCGCATGGCCGAAGCCGTTTTCGAGGTCGGCCGACACCGGCAGCTCGGTCGCCTGCACGATCGCCCGCGCATGCGCCAGTGCGTCCTCGCGGGTCAGCTGGTAGTCGGTTCGGCCCAGCGCCATCGCCGACGCGGCGCTCGACGTGGCCAGCGCCTCGAAACCCATCCCGGCCAGCAGCTTGGCCGAGCCGGCGTCCCACGGGTTGGGGATCACGAACACGCCGGGCCGCTCATGCAGCTGGCGAAAAATGGCGGCCTTGTCGGTCACGGTCGACGTCATGCAAATCTCCTGGCGCTGAAAGGGTGAAGGGGGCGGAAAAGCCGTCGATGCTGCCCGAAGCCGAGTCCCCGCGCTCGCCATCCGCGGACATGCCCCCGCAATGCGTGGCCCCATGGGAAACTGGCCCGATGGCCCAGCATGAGCACCACCACGACGACCATGGTCATGGGCACGGACATGCGCCCGAGCACGGCCATGCCCACAAAACCGGCCATGCTCACCACGCCCACGGCCACGGCGGCCACCACGGCCATGCCCATGGCAACCCCCACCAAGCCGGCCGCGCCTTCGCGTTGGCCATCGCGCTGAACACGGTTTTCGTCGGCGTCGAGTTCGGTTACGGGCTGTTGGCCAACTCGACTGCCTTGATGGCCGATGCCGGCCACAACCTGTCGGACGTGCTGGGCCTGGCGCTGGCCTGGCTCGCGGCGGTGCTGTCGCGCCGGGCCCCGAGCGAGCGCTTCACCTTCGGCCTGCGCGGCAGCTCGATCCTGGCGGCGCTGGCCAATGGCACGCTGCTGATGGTGGCCTGCGGCGGCATCGGCTGGGAAGCCATCCGCCGCTTTGCCGAACCGCCGGCCGTCGCCAGCAACGTGGTGATGGTGGTGGCGGCGATCGGCATCGTCATCAACGGGCTGTCGGCCTGGCTGTTCGCCCGAGGCAGCGCGCACGACCTGAACCAGCGCGGCGCCTTCTTGCACCTGGCGGCCGACGCCGCGGTGTCGCTGGGCGTGGTGATCGGTGGCCTGGTGATGCGCCAGACCGGCTGGTACCTGATCGACCCGCTGCTGAGCCTGGTGATCGTCGCGGTCATCCTGGCCARCACCTGGGGCCTGCTGCGCGAATCGCTGAACCTGGCGCTCGCCGCGGTGCCGCCCCATGTCGACGTGGCGGCAGTACGCACCTACTTGTGCGGCCTGCCTGGCGTGACAGATGTGCACGACCTGCACATCTGGGCCC
>NZ_JBFUGE010000781.1:0-2485 GCF_056403075.1 Ideonella sp. P3_A4
ACGACCCCAAGCGCAGCGCCAGCGAATCGCACCGTGAATCGATCAACTGGGCACTGGTGCTGTTCGACGCACTGAAGGAAAACCGGCTGCGCATGTTCTGCCAGCGGCTGGAGCCCTTGAACAGCGGCACTGGTGAGCCCAAGCGCCTGCACCTGGAAACCTTGGCCCGCCTGTGGGACCCGGTGCGCGAGAAGCTGCTGATGCCAGCACACTTCATCGCCCCGGCCGAGCGCTTCCACCTCGTCACCGACATCGACCGCTGGATGATCGGCCAGGTGGTGCAGCTGCTGGGCGAAGTGCCCGATCTGCACGACCAGATCGGCCAGATCGCCGTGAACCTGTCGGCCATCACGATCCGCGACACGGGCCTGTGCGATCACGTGGCCGAGCTGCTGGCCAAGCACCAGGTACCCGGCCGGCTGCTGTGTTTCGAGATCACCGAGACCGAGGCGATCACCAACCTRCAAAGCGCCAGCAGCTTCATGCAGAAGATTCACGACCTGGGCTGCCGCTTCTCGCTCGACGATTTCGGCAGCGGCTTCGCGTCGTTCACCTACCTGCGCCGCCTGCCCTTCGACTCGATCAAGATCGACGGCATGTTTGTGCGTGACATGGACAGCGACGACGTGCACAGCGGCATGGTCCGCTCGATGGCTGAAATGGGCCGCCTGCTGAACAAACCGATCGTGGCCGAGTGCGTCGAGAACGAACGCGTCGCGGCGATGTTGCGCTCACTCGGCATCGACTGGGCCCAGGGCTTTGCCTTCCACCAGCCCGAGGCGCTGACGCAGCAATTGCTGCGTGAGTGGCTGGGCGGTGCCAGCCGGGCTGAGACGCAAAAGGTGGCTTGACCGGGCCCATCCAATTTGCCTGCAACGGGCAAGTTGTTCAATTCGCCTGCGACGGGCAGAGCGTGGCGGGTAGCCCGGGGGTGCGTTCTCCGGCCCACGCTCGCGGGCAAATGTCTTTGGCGTGCGGTGGTCTCTCGGTCAGAACGGTTTGAGCTGGCCTGCGTGGTGGCGACCGCGAATGGGGTCCTGCGCCCGCACCCCCGAGCCACCCACCATGGCAACGTGGCGGCATGCCTTGGCGTGCCACGCCATGGACGGTGCCTGCAGGGCGGTGGTGGTGCCTCCGGGCGCAGGCCCCATTCGCGGTTGCTGCCACAGCACCCGAGCACGACAGTGTTGACGCGGCTTGTCCTTCGCGCACCCCGACCGTGCCCCGCGAGCGTGGGCCGGAGAACGGGGGCACCGCCGCCGCCCTGCCGCCACCACCTCAGCAGTCTGAAGTTCTTCATGCGTCATTCATCGCGCCACCCCCAGCGGAACCACTGACATGGCCATCGTCACCGGCAAGCGCCAACGCTGGCGCATCCTCGCCGCCCACGCCGGCCTGTGGGCGCTGATCGCGGTCACGCTGTTCCCGCTGCTCGCGGTCGTCTCGATCTCGCTGCGGCCCGGCAATTTCGCGACCGGCTCGCTGATCCCGACCCAGATCAGCCTCGAGCACTGGAAGCTCGCGCTCGGCATCGCACACGTCGGTGCTGATGGCGTGCGCATCGAGCCGCCGTTCCCGGTGCTGCTGTGGCTGTGGAACTCGATCAAGATCGCCACCATCTCGGCGCTGCTGATCGTCGCCATCTCGACCACCGCCGCTTACGCCTTCGCGCGGCTGAAATTCGCCGGCAAGCGCACGCTGCTGAACAGCATGCTGCTGCTTCAGATGTTCCCCGTCGCGGTCGCGCTGGTCGCGATCTACGCGATCTTCGAAGGCATCGGCAACTACCTGCCCTGGCTGGGCATCGAGACGCACGCCGGCCTGATCGTCGCCTACCTCGGCGGCGTGGCCACCCACGTGTGGACGATCAAGGGTTACTTCGACACCATCCCGGTCGACATCGAAGAAAACGCCAAGGTCGACGGCGCGACGCACTGGCAGGCCTTCCGCCTGGTGCTGCTGCCGATGGCGGTGCCGATCCTGATGGTGGTCTTCGTGCTGGCCTTCATCGGCACCATCATCGAGTACCCGGTCGCTTCGGTGCTGCTGCGCGAAGAGCCCAACCTGACGCTGGCGGTCGGCTCCAAGTTCTACCTGTACGACCAGAAGTTCCTGTGGGGCGACTTCGCCGCGGCTGCGGTGCTGAGCGGCCTGCCGATCACGCTGGTCTTCCTGGCCGCGCAGCGCTGGATCGTCTCGGGCCTGACCTCGGGCGGCGTCAAAGGCTGATCAAGGGATGATCGGGCCATGAACAAGCGCCTCCCCCTCACCACCCTCGCGCTGGCGGCCACCACGGCCATCGCCGCGCCCACCCCAAAGACCACAGTCAAAGCCAACCGTTTCGACGCCACCCTGGCCGGCACATTCGAAGCGCGCGAGAAAGACTGGCGCAACGGCGCCGTGGTCTACCAGGTGCTGGTCGACCGTTTCGCGCCCAGCGCCAACCTCGAAGCCAAGCGCTACCTCTACCCCGCGCCGAAAGTGC
>NZ_JBFUGE010000782.1:0-2485 GCF_056403075.1 Ideonella sp. P3_A4
AGCAATTCCAGCGCGCGCTGGTAAGCGGTGTGGTGCATCAGCTCGTCCCACGGCAGCGGGTCGGTCTGCGGCAGCAGTGCGATGCGGCGCGCTTCGCTGTCGGCATCGGCCTGCCAGCGGCCCTGGGCCTGCGCTTCGGCCAGGCCATCGAGCAGCGCATCGACCGGCGCGCCGCCGTCAACCTTCGACTGGTTGCACAGCAGCACCAGATCGCAGCCGGCGTTCAGCGCCTCGACCGCCGCGTCGCTGGCACTGACCGCCCGGCCGTCGATGACGCGGGCGCCTTCCATGCTCAGGTCGTCGCTGAAGACCGCGCCGGTGAAGCCGAACTGGCCGCGCAGGATGTCCTGCAGCCAGACCTTGGAGAAGCCGGCTGGCCGGCTGTCGACCTTCGGGTAGGTCACGTGCGCCGGCATCACGCTGGTGAGCGTGCTGCTGAGCCACTCGTAGGGTTTGGCGTCTTCGGTCAGGATCGCGCGGCGCGAACGCTTGTCGACCGGCGCAGCGACGTGGCTGTCCGCCTCGACGAAACCGTGACCCGGGAAATGCTTGCCGCAATGCGCCATGCCGGCCCGCAGCAGGCCATGCGTCAGGCTCTTGGCCAGCAGCGTGGCGACGCGGGCGTCGCGGTGAAGGGCGCGGTCGCCAATGATCACGCTGTTGCCGTGGTCCAGGTCGAGCACCGGGGTGAAGCTCAGGTCGACACCGCAGGCGCGCAGCTCGGCGGCCAGCACATAGCCCGCGGCACTGGCGGCATCGGTGGCCCGCATCGCATCCTTCATCCACAGCTCGCCCAGGCGCCGCATCGGCGGCAGGTGGGTGAAGCCGTCGGTCTTGAAGCGCTGCACACGGCCGCCTTCATGGTCGACACAGACCAGCAGGTCGGGCCGGACCGCCTTGGCCTCGGCGACCAGCGTGGTCAGCTGGGCGCGGCTTTCGAAGTGGCGAGCAAAGAAGATCAGGCCACCGGTCAGCGGGTGGGTCAGGCGGCGGCGGTCTTGCTTGTCCAGCTGCGGGCCGGCGATGTCGAGGACGATGGGAGCGTGGGCAGTCATCAGGTGTTGGTTTCAACGACGACGAAGCTGACTGCATAGTCGCTCTCGTCGCTCAGGGTCACTTGGGCGCGCAGCTGGCGCGCGGCAAACCACTCGGCCAGTTCGCCGTGCAGCTGGATGTAGGGCTGGCCACTGGCGTGGTTCAGGATCTCGCAGGCGCGCCAGGTCATCGGCATGTGCAGGCCCAGGCCGATGGCCTTGGAGAACGCCTCTTTGCACGAGAAGCGGGTGCCGAGGTAGGCCAAGCCACGCGCTTCGACTTTGGCGCGCCGGTAGTGAAAGACCTTCAGCTCACTCGGGCCCAGCACCTTTTCGGCGAACCTGTCGCCGCGTCGTGCCAAGGTGGCAGCGATGCGGCGCAGGTCGCAGACGTCGGTGCCGATGCCGAAAATCATGTCAACGCTGGCCGGCCGCGTGGATGGCCTTCAGGTAGCCGCGGATGGTCTCGGTGTAGCCCAGCTCCAGCGCGTCGGCGATCAGTGCGTGGCCGATCGACACTTCGCTGACGCCGGGCACCTCGCGCAGGAAGGCGGTCAGGTTGTCGCGGTTCAGGTCATGGCCGGCGTTGACGCCCAGGCCGACCGCCAACGCGGCGCGCGCGGCCTGGGCAAATTGCGCGCGGACCTCGGTCTCGCGCGGCGTGCCAAAGGCGCTGGCGTAGCTCTCGGTGTACAGCTCGACGCGGTCGGCGCCGACCTCGCGCGCCAGCGCCATCGCGGCCGGATCCGGGTCCATGAACAGACTGACGCGCACGCCCAGGGCATGGCATTCGTCGATCAGCGGGCGCAAGACGGCTGCGTCAGCCCGCAGGTCATAGCCGTGGTCGGAGGTGAACTGGCCGACGCTGTCCGGCACGAAGGTGGCCTGGTGCGGGCGCACCGCGCGCACGAAGTCCATCAGGTTGTGCTGCGGGTTGCCTTCGATGTTGTATTCGGCCTGCGGCCAGGCCTTCAGCAACGCGGCCAGCTCGTGCACGTCGCTGCCGCGGATGTGGCGCTCGTCCGGCCGCGGGTGCACGGTGATGCCGTCGGCACCGGCTTCGAGCACCAGCGTCGCCGCACGGGTGACGCTGGGGATGCCGAGGTGGCGGGTGTTGCGCAGCAGCGCGACCTTGTTCAGGTTGACCGACAAGGCGGTGCGCCCTTCGGCGCCGTGGGCAAACGATTCGGGGGCGATCAGCGGGTTCATCGGCGTTCAGGGCGTGTCGGGGCGGGGGCCGGAGCGCGGCAGGTCGAGCAACTGCTGCTGCGCGTCGATCATCACGTCGCGCGTGCGTAGCCGGGTCGTGCCCAGATGATAGTGAAGCAAGGCGCGCAGGGCGGCCTTCAATGCGCCCGCCCCTTCGGCGCAGGTGGCCTGCAGCGCCGGCATGGCACCATCGTCCAGCGCTTGCTGAAGGCGCTGCAGCAGCGCGCCGCTGAGTGCTGAAT
>NZ_JBFUGE010000783.1:0-2479 GCF_056403075.1 Ideonella sp. P3_A4
TGCGCATGCACAGTCGCTGAGCGCTGCCGCCCGGCAGCTGGATCAGACACCCTCCTCGGTCAGCGCCAGGCTGAAGCGGATCGAGGAGGAGCTTGGAGTGCGGCTCGTCGAGCGCACCACCAGGACGCTGCGCCTGACGCCCGAGGGAGAGCGCTTTGCGCAGACCTGCGAGAGCATTGCCGCCACCTGGGCCCGCGGCCGCAGCGTTCTTCGGCACGACGCGCGCGCGGTGGAAGGCCGCATCCACATTGCCGCCCCGACCGACACCAGCGCCCAGTTCCTCTCCGAATGGATCGGCGACTACGCCCGGATGCATCCACGCCTGACGGTGACCTTGCGGGTCGGCGACCGGATGCACGATCTGCCCCGCGAGGCGGTGGACATCGCGATCCGATATGGCGAGCTGAGCGACTCGTCGATGGTCGGCCGGCTGCTGGTGCGGTCGCACCGCGTGCTCGTCGCCGCGCCGAAATACCTCGAGCGAGCGGCGCCGCTGCAATCGCCCACCGATCTGGCCAACCATCGCTGCCTGGCCTGGCTGTCGCGCGATCAGCCCAAGGCGCAGTGGAGCTTTGTTTCAGCAGCGGGAGTGACCGAGACCATGGTCGCGGCGCCTGCCTTGTGTGGCGATTCGCTGCTGGTGCGCCAGTGGGCGGTGAGGGGCGACGGCGTGGCCTACAAGGCCAGCGTGGACGTCGCCGCCGATCTTCGAGCCGGCCGCCTGGTGCGCCTGCTCGCGGACTACGAAGGCGAGGCGGTGCCGATCAGCGCCGTCATGCCCAGCGGGCGGCACATGCCGACCCGCGTTCGCGCGATGGTCGACTACCTGGCCCGGCGATTCGCCGAGCTGTAAGACCGCCCATCACGTGAGCCAAGAGGCCGCGGCGTCAGTCGACAGCCCGTAGCTCGCGATGGCCTCGGCGCAGATGTTCGCATCGACATCGCCGCGCGCGCGCAGGGCCGTCAGCGCCGCCAGCACGATGTGGTGACGATCGACCTCGAAGAAGCGGCGCAAGGCGGCGCGGGTGTCGCTGCGGCCGAAGCCGTCGGTGCCCAGCGCGGTGAAAGGCGCTTCCAGGTACGACGCGATCAACTGCGGCCAGGCACGAACGTAGTCGGAGGCTGCGATCACCGGTGCGTCGCCGGACAGGCAGCGCTGCACATGGCTCTTGCGCGCCGGCTCGCCGGGATGCAGCCGGTTGAAGCGCTCGACTTCGCGGGCCTCGCGCGCCAGCTCGCTGAAGCTGGTTGCGCTCCACACCTCGGCCGCAATACCCCAATCGGATGCGAGCAGCTCGGCCGCGGCGATCACCTCGCGCAGGATGGTGCCTGAGCCGACCAGCCGCACTGTCGCTGGTGTGTTCGCCGGGGCGTCCGCCGGCGCATGCAACGCGTAGCGGTAGATGCCGCGGATGACATCGTCTTCGACGCGCGCCGGCAATGAGGGCTGGGCGTAGTTCTCGTTCATGACGGTGACGTAGTAGAAGACGTCTTCCTGGCGCTCCATCATCTGGCGCATGCCGTGGTCGAGGATCACCGCCAGTTCGCCCGCAAAACACGGGTCGTACGCACGGCAGTTCGGCACCGTGCTCGCCTGTAGCAGGGACGCGCCGTCCTGGTGCTGCAGCCCCTCGCCGCCCAGCGTCGTGCGGCCCGCGGTGGCGCCGAGCAGGAAGCCGCGCGAGCGCTGGTCGGCCGCGGCCCAGATCAGGTCGCCGACGCGTTGGAATCCGAACATCGAGTAGTAGATGTAGAAGGGCAGCATCGCCTGCCCGTGCACCGAGTAGCTCGTCGCTGCGGCGGTCCAGCTGCTGATCGCGCCGGCTTCGCTGATCCCTTCCTCGAGGATCTGGCCGTCCTTGGCCTCGCGGTAGCTCAGCACCGAGCCGATGTCCTCGGGCTCGTAGGCCTGGCCATTGAAGGCATAGATGCCCACCTGCTTGAAGAGGTTGGCCATGCCGAAGGTGCGCGCCTCGTCGGCAACGATGGGCACGATGCGTGGGCCGAGTTGCGTGTCCTTGAGCAAGCCGGTGAGCATGCGCACGAAGGCCATCGTGGTGCTCATCTCCTTGCCTTCGGCCTGCAACGCGAACTCGCCGTAGCGCGCCAGCGGGGGCACGGGCACCGCCGCTGCTGCCTCTGCGCGGCGCGCGGGCACATAGCCCCCGAGCGCGGCGCGGCGCGCATGCAGGTAGCGCATCTCGGGGCTGTCTTCAGCTGGCTTGAAGAACGCGAGATCGGCGACCTGCTCATCGCTCAAGGGCAGATCGAAGCGGTTGCGGAAGGCGATCAAATCCTCGCGCTCGAGCTTCTTCTGCTGGTGGGTGGTCATGCGGCCCTGGCCTGCTTCGCCCATGCCGTTGCCCTTCCTGGTCTGGGCCAGGATGACTGTCGGTTGGCCCTGTGTGGCGGCCGCCGCGTGGTAGGCCGCGTGGATCTTCACCAGATCATGGCCGCCGCGTTTGAGGCGGTCGATCTG
>NZ_JBFUGE010000784.1:0-2464 GCF_056403075.1 Ideonella sp. P3_A4
CTCGGTGGGGGCGATGCGGGCCTGCAGTCGAGCCGGCGGGCGAAAGCCGGTGTCGTGCATCTGCAGCGGCTCGAACACCTGACGTTTGCACTGCTCGTCCAGCGACCGGCCGGTGACGCGCTGGACCAGCACGCCCAGCGTCAGGAAGTTCAAGTCGCTGTAGACATAGCGGCTGCCGGGCGGGCTGACCGGCGTCTCGGCCAGCAGCCGCTGCCAGACCGCCGCGGCCCCATCCGACGGCCGCAGCGTCAGCCCCGGCCGAAGGCCTGAGCTGTGAGAAAGCAATTGCCGCACGGTGATGCCGCCCTTGCCGCCGCCGGCGAAGGCTGGCCAGTAGCGAGCGGCCGGTGCATCGAGCTGCAGCTTGTCGCGCTCGACCAGCTGCAGTACGGCAGTCGTCGTGCAGACCACCTTGGTCAACGAGGCCAGGTCGAACACCGTGTCCGGTGTCATCGGCTCCGGGTCGGGGCCAAGAACCCGCGAGCCCCATGCGCGCCGCAACCAAATGTGGTCGGCATCGCCGATGACCGCCACGGCCCCCGGCACCGCACCGGTCGCGATCTGGCCACGCACCGCCGCATCGAGCGGCGACCAGTCGGCAGGCTGAGCCCAGGCAACGGCTACCAGCGACGCCAGCAGCCCGACGGCTGCGTGCCGCGCGACGCTCAGCGCGCTGCGGCAGGCTTCAGGCCGGCGGCCGAGTACTGGTTGTGTGCGTTCCACAGCATCCATCCATCGGCGCCCACCGCTTCGGCCGCTTCGGTCTGCGCGCGGATCTCGTCGGCGTCGAACTCGCGGTGGTCGAAGGCGTAGTCGCGAAAGGCCTGCAGCCACGGACGGAAGCGAACGCCGCTGACCTTGGTGCGCTGAATCGCGCGCTGCAACGAGCGGTGCACGATCTCGTACGGCGCGGCCACCGGCTGCGTGTAGCCCGGGATGCCGAAGCTGAAGCCCGACGGGTAGAGCATCGGCGACAGCACATCCACATGGCTGATGATGGCCTCCAGCTGCTGGCCGATGTGGGTGTCGTTCTCGTTCCAGCAGATGTAGCCGAACACGTCGGCCGCGATGGCAACGTTGTACGGCGCTAACCGGTTACGCGCACTGTCGAGAAAGCCGGTGATCGCGGCGACGCGGCCGGCTTCGTTGTCAGGCTGCGAGAACTTCAGGCCCGCGGTGTCAGGGAAGCGCAGGTAGTCGAACTGGACCTCGTCGAAGCCGAGGCGCGCAGCCTCTTCGGCCACGTCGAGGCTGAAGTCCCAGGCCTCGCTCTGGAACGGATCGATCCACGCCAGGTCTTCGCGGTCGTGCCAGACCGAGCCGTTGGCCGCGCGGACGGCCCATTCGGGGTGCGCATCGGCCAGCCGGTCGTCCTTGAACACGACGACGCGGGCGATCAGGTACATGCCGCGTTCGTGCAGTTGCTCGACCATCGCCGCCATGTCACGCACGGTGATCGGTGACTGCGTGCCCAAGCCCGCGGCGGCATAGGCGGCGCTCGGGAACGGCACGATGGTCCGGTCGCCTTTCACATCGATGACCAGCGCATTCACCTCGCTGTGCTCGGCCAAGGCGAGCGCCGCGTTGCGCAGGCCGGCGTCGCCGATGCCGTACACCGACAGGTACAGCGCCTTCGGGTGGAAGACCGTCAAGGCGATGCGTGCAGCGGCGCCGGCAGGCGGCAGTTGCCGGCTTTGTCGAAGGTAGCCAGGAGCCCGGGCCGAGAGGGTGGCAGCGCCGTCGGGCAACGTGAAGCGGCCCTGGCCGTCGGTCACCGCCCAGTGGACGCCGGACGCGACATGCGCTTTGGCGATTGGCTCGCCACTGATCGCGTCGACGACCACCCCGTCGAGCGCAGACGCTGCCGTGCACAGGAGCGCGCAGGCGAGGGCGGCAACGCAGCGGGTGATCGACGAGGTCAGGCGGGTCATCGCGTTTCGTCGCCTGCAAAGGCCTGCTGGAGCAGGCGAGCCAGCTGGCCGGCGCTCATGGCGTCGGTCATCAGATGGCGAGGTAGCGCCTGCAACGGATCCTGGCGCGACACGCTGCGGTTGCCGAGCGCGAACGAAGCCTCGTATCCGACCTGGGCAGCCAGCGCCATCAGCCCATCGTCCGTCATGCCGAAAGGCCAGGCCAGCAACGTGGGGTGTGCACCGAGCCGCTCGTGCAGGCGGTCGCGGCTCATGACCAGTTGGCTGGTGGCGAAGCGCACGAAGTCGGCCGGCGTGCGGCTGCGGCGTTCGCGCACCAAGTGAGGGTGCCAGTAGGTGTGAGACTCGATGCGGTAACGGCCGCTGGCCTGCAACTCGGCCAACTGCGCCCAGGTCATTGCGTAGGTGGCGTTCGACACCGCAGAGGGGTAGACGAAGAGCGTGACCGGCCAGCCGCTGTCTTGCAGCATCGGCGCCATCACCTCGGCCTGGCTGCGGTGGGCGTCGTCGGCGCTCAACGCCACGGCACGAGG
>NZ_JBFUGE010000785.1:0-2462 GCF_056403075.1 Ideonella sp. P3_A4
TTGCCGAGCTGATCGCGATCAACCTGCGTCACGCAGGTTTCGAAGTGACGCTGGCCGAAAACGCCGACCAGGCGACCGTTGCCGTCGATGCCGTGCTGCCTGACCTGGTGTTGCTGGACTGGATGCTGCCGGGCCAGTCCGGCGTCGCATTGGCGCGCCGCTGGCGCGCGGATGCCCGTACCCGCGAACTGCCGATCATCATGCTGACCGCGCGTGCCGACGAGACCGACAAGGTCGCTGGTCTGGACGCCGGCGCCGACGATTACCTGACCAAGCCTTTCTCAACGCAAGAACTGCTGGCGCGCATTCGCGCCGTGCTGCGCCGCCGCGTGCCCGAGGCGCTGGACACGGTGGTCGAGGTCGGTGGCCTGAAGCTCGACCCGTCGACCCGGCGCGTCAGCCGCGAAGGGGTGGACCTGAAGCTGGGCCCGACCGAGTTCCGTCTGCTGCATTTCTTCATGACCCACCCCGAGCGAGTGCACAGCCGTGCCCAGTTGCTGGACCGCGTCTGGGGCGACCATGTCTTCATCGAAGAGCGTACGGTCGATGTGCACGTGAAGCGGCTGCGCGAGGCGCTGCTGCCGGCTCGTTGTGCTTCCATGATCGAGACGGTGCGTGGCGCGGGCTACCGCTTGAGCCAGCAAGCCATCGCCTCGGCCGCTTGAACGCCGGGTACCGCCGGCGGCACGAGAGGCGCTGATGTCCTGGATCTGGTTGCGGGTGCTGCTGGCCGTGGGTCTGGCCCTGGTTGGCGGTTTGATGGGCTACTTGCTCGGGACAGGTGAACGCTGGACCGTTTCGGGGGCGCTGGTCGGTGTTGTCGGCGGCATGCTGGTTTTCATCGTGCGCGACATCTGGCGCGGCCACCAGGTGTTGCGCTGGCTCAGTGGCGCCATTGGCGGCGAGCCGCCCCGCATGGGTGGTTTTTGGGGCGAGATGGCGACGCGCGTCGAACGTGCGCTGCGCTCGCGCGAACGCAGCGCCGAGGTCGAGCGGGACCGGCTGGCGCAGTTCTTGTCGGCCATTGAAGCGTCGCCGAACGGCGTGCTGCTGCTCGATGCGAGCGAACAGATCGAATGGTCCAACGCCTTGGCGGCCGATCATCTGGGGCTCGACCGCCATCGTGATCTGCGTCAGCGCGTGACCAATCTCGTCCGAGCCCCGGCTTTCGTCACGATGCTGCAAACGCGTGCGTTCGAGCAGCCGGTGCAGATTCCTCAGCCGGGCGGCGCGGGGCTGCTGTCGGTCATCGTGCGGCCGTATGGCGAAGGCCAGCGCCTGGTGCTGACGCAGGACATCACCGAGCGCGAGCGAGCCGACGCGATGCGGCGCGATTTCGTCGCCAACGTGTCGCACGAGATCCGCACACCGCTGACGGTGGTGGCCGGCTTCGTCGAGACATTGACCAACCTGCCGCTGTCCGAGGTCGAGCGCAAGCGTGTGCTGGCGTTGATGGCGCAGCAGGCCCAGCGCATGCAAAGCCTGGTCGGTGATCTGCTGACGCTGGCTCGGCTGGAGGGCAGCCCGAGGCCGCCGTCAGACGCGTGGCTACCGCTGGCGCGGCTGGGCTCGGCGGTCGAGATGGATGCGCGCGGCCTGTCCGCGGGCAGGCACCGGTTGAGTTTCGATTGGGGCGACGAGGTCGAGCTGGCCGGCAACGAGGCGGAATTGCTGAGCGCGGTGACCAACTTGGTCAGCAACGCGGTGCGATACACGCCCGAAGCCGGCCAGATCGATGTGCGTTGGCGCCAGCGGCCCGAAGGCACGGGCGAGATCTCGGTGCGCGACACCGGCCCTGGCATCGCCGCAGAGCATCTGCCGCGGCTGACCGAGCGCTTCTACCGTGTCGACGGCAGCCGCTCGCGCGACACCGGTGGCACCGGGCTGGGGCTGGCGATCGTCAAGCACGTGGTGCAGCGTCATGGCGGTGAACTGCTGATCGAAAGCACGCCGGGCCAGGGCTCTTGCTTCACGCTGGTGCTGCCGGCGATGCGCGTGCGCCTGCCGGCCACGCGGGTGGCGATTCACTCATGAGCGCCCCCAGGGCTGGCCACGCCCAGCCCGCCCCCCGGCGGGGGTTCAAGCAAAGTGGCCAAGCCACCTTTGCTTGAGACCGAGCGGCCGGCTCAGTGCGCCGGACGGTAGATCAGCAATTGTTCGCTGCGTTCGCCGGGGCGGCGCAGCCGGGCGTCCAACTGCCAACCTGCGGGCGGCGGAGGCGGCGTATTGCCGCGCCAACTGAGCAGCAGGTGATCGCAATGCGCCACCTCAGTCTGTGGGCTGACCGTGGTCACCACGTGGTGGCCACCGAACACTTCCAGCGCCGCGACGTTCGCGCGCGTCATGCCGGGTGCACGCACGCAGGTGCCGGGTGGCACATGCTGCTCGACCAGCGCCATCAGCGGGCGCGGGCTGCGGCCGTAGTCGAGTGCCGGCAGCAACAAGGTCATCGTCAATAGCCA
>NZ_JBFUGE010000786.1:0-2461 GCF_056403075.1 Ideonella sp. P3_A4
AAATGGAGGACTACCGCGCCGGCGGCATGCCCGGCTCGGTCAAGATCGACCAGGGCCTGGAGGCCCTCACCTGCGAATGGACGGCAGCCGGCTACTTGGTCGACGCGATCCGCCAGTTCGGCACGGTCAAGATCGACGGCGTGATGCTGCGCATGACGCAGGCCTTGCAGGCCGACGACACCGAGGCCATCACCCCGGCCGAACTCATCATGCGCGGCCGCCACAGCGAGATCGACTTCGGCAACGCGAAGGCCGGCGAGATGACGCAGGTGAAGTTCAAGACCGAACTCACCTACTACAAGCTGAGCATCGATGGCGTCGAGGTCGTCGAGATCGACATGGTCAACGGCATCTTCGTCGTCGGTGGCGTCGACCGCATGGCCGAGACGCGCCAGGCCCTGGGCATCATCTGACCGACGGGAGCTGAAACACCATGAACGCCCCCACCATCACGCTCGACTCGCCCATCCAGCGCGGCGCCGAAACCATCACCCAGGTCCAGCTACGCAAGCCGGTCTCCGGCGAACTGCGCGGCTGCAACCTGACCGACCTGCTGCACATGGACGTGACCGCGCTGCAGACCATCCTGCCGCGCATCACCCAGCCTACGCTGACCAAGGTGGACGTCGCCAATCTCGACCCGGCCGACCTGCTGCAGCTCGGCACAGAGGTGGCCGGTTTTTTGTTGCCGAGGGCCGCGAGGCCGGATGCATCCCTCGCTGTGTAGAGGACGCGATGGCCGACCTGGCCATCGTCTTCCACTGGCGACCGGCCGACGTGGCCGACATGCCCCTGCCGGAGTTGATGGCGTGGCGTGAGCGGGCCCGCGAGCGCTGCGAGCGGGACGACGACACCTGAGCACGGCGCCCGCCAAATCCTTGAGCCCAACCCGTGAGCACCGACCGCAACCTTCGCCTGCAGGTGGTCCTGCAGGCCATCGACAAGGCCACGGCGCCCCTGCGCAGCATCAACCGCGGCAGTAAGGATGCGGCCCGCGCGCTCAGAGCCACGCTGGACGAGCTCAAGCAGCTCAAGCAGCAGCAGGCGGCCATTGGCGAGTTCCGTACGCTGCAGGGTGCCGTCAAGGCCAGTGCCGAGCAGCTCAAGGCGATGCGCCTTCGCGTGGCCGAGCTGAAGGCGGCGCACGTCGCCGACGCCGATGCTGCCAAAGTCCACGCCCGCGAGCTGGCCGCCGCCGAACGCGCCGTGGCCAGGGGCAGCAAAGCCTATGAGGGCCAGCTGCAGACCATGAGCCGGCTCAGGGAGCGTCTGGCCAACTTGGGAATCAAGAACGTCGCGGCTGACGAACGCCGCCTGGCGGAAGCGCTTGCGGCCACCAGCGCACGCGCTGACCAGCAGCGGGCCAAGGCCAGTCAGCTGGGCGAGACATGGAAGCGGACCCATCAGCATCGGCGTGCGTACGAAGGGAGCTTGGCAGCAGCTGGCAAGCTTGCTGCCGGTGGCGCCGTGGCAACCGGCGCCGGTACGGTGGCAGGGCTGCCTGTGGTCACTTCGCTGAAGGACGCATCCAGCCTCGAAGACGCGATGCTAGGTATTGCCCGCCAAGTCCCCGGCGCACGGGACGACGCGGGCAGGCTCACCGCCATCTACGCCGCGCTCAAGGAGCAGGTGCACTCGCTGGGTCGAGAGATTCCGCTCGCCACCGACCGGCTCGCCGAGATGATGGCCGCCGGCGCGCGCATGGAGGTTCCTACCGACGCGCTGGCGGACTACACGCGCAGCGCGGCGATGATGGCCCTCGCCTTCGACGCCGTGCCGGCTGAAATCGCTGAAGCCATGGGCAAGGTTGGCAAGAACTTCAAGATCCCGGTCACGCAGATCCAGGGGCTCGCTGACGCGATCAACTACCTCGATGACAACGCCATCAGCAAAGGCGGCGAGATCATCGACGTGCTGAACCGCGTCAGCGGCGTCGTCAGCACCGTGAAGATGAGCGCGACGGATGCCGCCGCACTGGCTAGCACATTGCTCACGCTCGGCGAGCGGCCTGAAACGGCCGCCACTGCCATCAACGCGATCACCCAGAAGCTGGCGGCGGCGACCAAGGGCACCAAGAAGTTCCAGCAGGCTGTGAACGAAATCGGGCTCGACAGCGGCGCCATCCAGCAGGGCATGGCGACCGACGCAACATCGACGCTCCTGCAGATCATCGAGGCGATCGGCAAGCTCCCGCAGTCCAAGCGCGTGGGCGTCATGGTCGAGTTGGTCGGGATGGAGCACTCGGACACGCTGGCCAAGCTGGTGGACAAGCCCGACGAGTTCGATCGGCAGCGTCAGCTCACGACCGCGCCCGGGTCCAAGGGTTCGATGCGGCGCGAGTTCGAAGCGCGCAACGACACCATGTCTGCCAGGCTCCAGACGACACGCAACCGCACCTACGAACTGAGCACCGCGCTCGGCGAGTCTCTGCGGCCTTCGCTCATCGGCATCATGCAGTCGG
>NZ_JBFUGE010000787.1:0-2459 GCF_056403075.1 Ideonella sp. P3_A4
GATCAGGTCGCTGGGCATCAGGTCGGCGGTGAACTGGGCACGCGCGAACTGCAGGCCGAGCGACACCGCCAGCGCATGCGCCAGCGTGGTCTTGCCGACGCCGGGCACGTCTTCAACCAGCAAGTGGCCGCCGGCCAACAGGCAAGCGATGCTGTCGTCGATCTGCTCGGCTTTGCCGACAATGATCGTGCTAATCTGATTCTTGAGCTGGCTCAAGCGCGTTTGCAGGGTGGCGCTCATCATGGTGAACCACGATAGCGCAGATTGATCGCATCACAGCTTGTCTGCATGACCACTGCCTACTTCTCGCACCCCGACTGCCGCGCCCATGACATGGGCCGCGGCCACCCGGAATGTCCGGCCCGGCTAGACGCCATTGAAGACCACCTGCTGGCCACTGGGCTGGACGTGGCGCTGACGCGCTTCGAGGCCCCGCTGGTGCGGCGCGAAGACCTCGCGTTGGCCCACACGACTGGCTTTGTGACGGAACTGTCCGAGTCCATGCAGCAGGCGTCCACCCTCGGCGAGCATCGCCCGATCGACCCGGACACGTCGATCGGCCCGGCCACCTGGCAGGCCGCCATGCGGGCCGCTGGGGCGGCCGTGGCGGCCACCGATGCGGTGATCGATGGTCGGGCCGAGAACGCGTTTTGCGCAATCCGCCCGCCGGGCCATCATGCGACTCGCTCACGCGCGATGGGCTTTTGCTTCTTCAACAACGTGGCGATCGCCGCGCGCTATGCGCTGGACGTGCGTGGCCTTCAGCGCGTGGCCATCGTCGATTTCGACGTGCACCACGGCAACGGCACCGAAGAYATCATCGCCAACGACGACCGGGTGCTGATGGCGAGCTTCTTCCAGGATCAGCTCTACCCTTACTCCGGTGGCGTGCCGCTCGGCACCAACATGGTCAACCTGCCGGTGCCGGCCTACACCCGGGGCCCGGAGATCCGCGAGCTGATCGAGGCCAACTGGATGCCGCGGCTCGAGGCGTTCAAGCCCCAGATGATCTTCATCTCGGCCGGCTTCGATGCGCACCGCGAAGACGAACTGGGCCAGCTTGGTCTCGTCGAGGCCGACTACGAGTGGATCACCCGCCGCCTGGTCGACGTGGCCGGGCGCCATGCACAGGGGCGCATCGTGTCCTGCCTGGAAGGTGGTTATGCGCTGAGCGCGCTGGCGCGCAGCGTCGCGGCGCACTTGCGGGTGCTGGCCGGCGTTTAACTCGCTTCGTGGTGGCGGTGCGCGGCCGGCAGGCGCGCGGGAACCCCCGCGCCGGGTGCCCACCGTTCGACGGCTGACACAATCGGCCGCATGACGAACTCTTCCATTCTCCCGGCCGTCACGCTGGACGAGCTGATCGCAGCGCTGTCGCATTCCAGTGCCTTGATCGAAGCCGCCGTGGTGCTGGTCTGCCTCGGGCTGGCCTGGCTGGTCGTGCGCCTGATCCGTGGGCGCGAAGTGCCGCCGCAGTCAGTCTGGTTCGGGCGGCAGATCGTCGACGGCGTGCTGTTCCCGGCCTTGGCGTTGGCACTGGCCTATGGCGCAAGGCGACTCTTGCCCGCGATGGGTGTGCCGCTGGCGCTGTTCAAGATCGTGATCCCGGTTCTGCTGTCGTTCGCGGTCATCCGACTGTCGGCGCGGGTGCTGACGGCGGCGTTCCCGAACTCGCGCGTGATGCGCCTGGCCGAACGGCTGATTTCGTGGCTGGCGTGGCTGGCCGTCGTCGGCTGGATCACCGGCCTGCTGCCGGTGGTGCTGGACGAGCTGGACGACATCCACTGGAAGCTGGGCGGCGCCAAGGTCTCGGTGCGCAACCTGATCGAAGGCGCCTTGTCGGCCGGCTTTGTGCTGGTGCTGGTCTTGTGGGTCTCGGCGGCGATCGAATCCCGGCTGCTGCGGGGCGCTTACGGCGAGGAGCTGTCACTGCGCAAGGCCGCGGCCAACGCGGTCCGCGCCGTCCTCACCTTCTTCGGTCTGTTGTTGGCGCTGACGGCGGTGGGTATCGACCTGACTGCGTTGTCGGTTCTCGGTGGTGCCGTCGGCGTGGGTATCGGCTTCGGCCTGCAGAAGCTGGCGGCCAATTACGTCAGCGGCTTCGTGATCCTGGCGGAGCGCTCTCTGCGCATCGGCGACATGGTGCGGGTTGATGGCTTCGAAGGCCGCATCACCGACATCGCCACGCGCTACACGGTGATTCGCGCATTGAACGGGCGCGAGGCCATCGTGCCGAACGAAATGCTGATCACCCAGCGGGTCGAGAACTCATCACTCGCCGACCCGAAGGTGCTGCTGACGACGCAGGTGCAGGTGGCTTACGGCACCGACCTGGACGTTCTGCGGCCGAAGATGATCGAAGCGATCAGCAGCGTCAAGCGGGTGATGCAGGACCCTGAGCCCGCGGTGCAGCTGTCCGCCTTCGCCTCCGACGGCCTGGAGCTGACGATCAGCTTCTGGAT
>NZ_JBFUGE010000788.1:0-2458 GCF_056403075.1 Ideonella sp. P3_A4
GCGTTGGTTGCAGTAGGCCGGGGAAATCCGGCCTTCGTGTTATGATCACGGGCTTTCCCTTTGCCGCACTTGCCTTGACGCGCGGGGCGGCTTCCATTCACGGAATCCACAAGGAGTTTTATGCGTCACTACGAGATCATTCTGCTGATCCATCCGGATCAAAGCGAACAGGTTCCGGCCATGCTGGAACGCTACAAGGCCCTGGTCACCAATGGTGGTGGCAAGGTGCACCGCGTGGAAGACTGGGGCCGCCGTCAGCTGGCCTACATGATCCAGAAGCTCGCCAAGGCGCACTACCTGTGCATCAACATCGAGTGCTCGAAGGAAGTGCTGGCCGAGCTCGAAACCGGCTTCCGCTTCAACGACGCCGTGCTGCGCCACCTGACTGTCGCCACCGCCAAGGCCGAAACGGCCCCGTCGGTGATGATGAAGTCGGTCGAGAAGGAAGAGGCCCGCAAGGCCGCCCAGGAGTCCACCACCTGAAGCCCGTTGGCTCGCCACGGCTTGCCGAGGCTGCGCGATGAACCGATTGGTTCTGGCGGCTGAGGTGGTCGAGCGAGGCGCGATGCGTTACACCCCTGCCGGTTTGCCGGCCCTGGACCTGCAGCTCAAGCACCAGTCCACGGTCAGCGAAGACGGCCAACCCCGCCAGGTTGCGATGCAACTGAAAGCGGTGGCGATCGGGGCGATCACGCGGCCCGCCACAGCCCTGGCGCTTGGAACCCCGGCTCAATTCGCCGGTTTCTTGGCAGCCTCGCGCAACGGCAAAGGCCTCGTGTTCCACGTGACCGAGATCGACGCCTGACGAGCCCACGTACCTGTTTGAACACCGGATAGACATTTTCAGAGGTCATCATGCCCCCACCGAAGAGCCGATTTTCCAAGGACCGTCGTCCCAAGCGCAACCAGCAATCGCTGCTGTTCCGCCGCAAGAAGTTCTGCCGTTTCACCGTCACCGGCGTCGAGTCGATCGACTACAAGGACGTCGACCTGCTGCGTGATTTCATCGGCGAAAACGGCAAGATCACGCCGGCCCGCCTGACCGGCACGCGCGCTTTCTTCCAACGTCAGCTGACCACCGCCATCAAGCGCTCGCGCTTCCTGGCCATGCTGCCGTACAGCGACCAACACCGCGTCTAAGGAGCCACCACCATGCAAATCATCCTGCTGGACAAAGTGGCCAACCTGGGCAACCTGGGCGACATCGTCAAAGTCAAGGACGGCTTCGCCCGCAACTTCCTGATCCCGACCAAGCGCGCCCGCCGCGCCACCGAGGCCGCGATCAAGGAATTCGAAGCCCGCCGTGCCGAGCTGGAAAAGGTCGCTGCCGACAAGCTGGCCGCTGCCACCGCCGTGGGCGAGAAGCTGTCTGGCCACACCGTCACGATCAGCCAGAAGGCTGGCGTCGACGGCCGCCTGTTCGGCTCGGTCACCAACGGTGACATCGCCGAAGCGCTGGTCAAGGCCGGCTTCCAGGTCGTCAAGTCGCAGGTTCGCCTGCCGAATGGCCCGCTGAAGGCCGTGGGCGAGTTCCCGGTCAGCGTCGCTGCGCACACCGACGTCGTCGTCGAAATCACCGTCAAGGTGGTTGGCGAGACCGACTGATCCAGGCTTAGCCTCGCGATCCGAAAAGGGCCGGTTTTCGAACCGGCCCTTTGCTTTTGGGCTGCACATGTTTTGCACCGTGTGTCCCCGCAATCTCCACAGCCTTGTACACAGGGACGGCGTCCGCTCGACCCTATGATCGACTGATGACCACGATCTTCGAATCGCACGACCCTCGTGCCGCGCCGCGCGACGACGAAGTCGCCAAGCTGCGTGTCCCGCCGCACTCGATCGAAGCCGAACAAAGCGTGCTGGGCGGCCTGTTGCTGGACAACGGCGCCTGGGACCGGGCGGCCGACGTGCTCAACGAGACCGACTTCTACCGCTACGAGCATCGGCTGATCTTCGGTGCGATCGGCGGCCTGATCAACGCGACCAAACCGGCCGACGTGATCACGGTGTTCGAGCAGTTGCAGTCGCTCGGCAAAGCGGAAGAGTGCGGTGGCCTGGCGTATCTGAACGCGCTGGCGCAAAGCGTGCCGAGTGCGGCCAACCTGCGCCGCTACGCCGAAATCGTTCGCGAGCGCGCGATCCTGCGCAAGCTGATCGCTGCCAGCGACGAGATCGCCACCGCCGCCTTCAACCCGCAGGGCCGGCAGGTTTCGCAGATCCTGGACGAGGCCGAAGGCAAGATCTTCAAGATCGGCGAAGAGGGCCAGCGGACCAAGCAGGGCTTCCAGAGCATGGACCAGCTGGTGGTGCAGCTGATCGACCGCGTCACCGAATTGGCCGAGAACGGTGCCGAAGATGTCACCGGCGTGCGCACCGGTTTCTTCGACATGGACCGCATGACCGCAGGCCTTCAAGGCGGCGACCTGATCATCCTGGCCGCGCGGCCGTCGATGGGCAAGAC
>NZ_JBFUGE010000789.1:0-2454 GCF_056403075.1 Ideonella sp. P3_A4
GACGTGAACGCCGTGACACCGCCGCCCAGCACAAAGCCGGTGCCGTTGTCGGGCGTGATCAGCTTCAGCGCGTCGGCCTTCAGCACGCCGCCGGCCGGCAGCGCCTTGGCATAGACCATCGCCAGTTGACCGGCGCGCGGCGTGGCCCCCAGCGGCAGCACGTCGGCGGCTCGGTAGTCGACCGTCATGTCGTTGAACTTGAAACGCTGCGTGTCGAGGTTCAGCTCCTTGATCACGCCACCGACCTTGATGCCCTTACCCAGCTCGGTCTTGGGCTTGCGCTCGACCCGCGTCGCCAGCAGGCTCTTGTCGTCTTGCACGGTGCCGTGCACTTCGACTGCGTCGCCCAACGCCAGCGAAGTGAAGCTGGCCACGCCGGCGAATACCGTGCGGCCTTCACCCTCGGTGCGAACAACAATCTTCTGGCCATAGACAGTGAAGCTGCGGCTGTCGAAGTTCAGGCTGCCGATCGGGCCGAAGACGCTCGGCTGGATCGTTACCTCGCTGGCACTCGAGCCAGCGGCCTGGATGGTGACGCGCATGCCCAGTTGCAGCTGGTTGGCGCTGACGTCGGTCGGTGCGGCCGGGTCGGCTTCCGAGCGGACGCGGGCCTGCGTGGTGTCATAGGCCACGCCGTCGACGCTGAGCTGCCCCAGGCCGGTCACGGTACCGGTCAGTTGCTGCGCGCTCTGGCGGCTGTCGGCCTCAGACGTTTGCCGCTCAGCGGCGGGCGTCGGGTCGCCACCGCCGCAGGCGGCCAAGGCGAAGAGCAAGGCCGCGCTGAGTGCCGACAGGCCAAAGTGGGACAGGAGATGTTGAGAACGGGTTTTCATGGAAGCTCCGAAGGTGTCAAAAAGGAGCCCATGAAAGAACGGAGGCGTGCACCAGGTCTGGCGGTCCGGCTGCCATGGACAAGTGAAACCTGTCGGTAGGCCCGTTGACTTTGCGCCCCCACCTTTCGATGGGTTTGCCCAAACGATTCAGTCAATGTGACTTTTCGTTTCAGACGTGTGCACTGTATTCAGCGACGTTCGCGGTCGGTCGACGATCCGACCGGCGGCCGGCCGATGGCGACGAATGGCGCGCCACCGCCTGAAGGCTGTGAACTGGTTTGCAAACCGTCGCCCGCGGCACCCCGCTCGGCCTCAAAAAGGGCACATCAAGACGCGTCGGACGGGGTCGGCACCCCAAGGTTGACGCCCGCTTGTCCCTCGACTGGGGCTCGTGCGCCGGCCGCCCGCATGGCCATGCTTATGCGTCCCTGATGCGCGGTCGACGAAGCTGGTGGCAACAGGACGACGGCCAGGCTGACCCCGCCGCCCTCCCGCTTCCGCAGGCACCTGCGGCATCCGGGCCTTGAGGCCAGCCGTGTTGTGGCGGGGTGCTTTGCCCGCCGATGAAAGGCGCGCCATGCCCTCGCTCACCGAATTCCAACTTCTCCCCTTGACCACGGTCGCCGGCCAGCCGCAGTTACCGCAGGCCAGCCAGACCGCCACCCTCACCGACGCGGCGGTCAGCCAGATGACCGACCTGCGCCTGGCCCCTTGCGTCAAGGTCGACCATCGTGACGGCATCGCGCCGACGCTGCATGTGATGCACCGCGCCGGCGTGCGCATGGCCTTCGTCACCGGCATCGCCGGCGAGCTGATCGGCCTGGTCACCTCCGACGACCTGCAGGGCGAACGGCCGATGCTGCGGGCGATGGCCGACCATGTCTGCGTCGAAGAACTGACGCTCGACCAGGTGATGACACCACGCTCCGAGTGGCGAGTCGTCGACGCCTGGCAGATCGAGCATTGCCGGCTCGGCAACGTGGCCGCGACGATGCGCGAACACGGCCTGCGCTACCTGCTGGTGGTCGACCGCGACGCCGGCAGCACCCAGATCCGCGGCTTGTTCTCGGCCCGCCGGCTCGAGCTGGTGCTGGGCGTCGAGCTCGGTTCGGGCCCGCTGACGCGCAGCTTCGCCGAGCTGGAGGCGGTGCTGGTGCGCTGACGCCCACCAGCATGGCGGGGTAAGCTCGCGCGCCGATCTTTCGTTGCGCGCAGCGCCCGCCCCTTGTCGACGACGCCCTCGCCACCACCCCAGCGCATCCAGATCATCGGCGCGTCCTGCGCCGGCAAGACCACGCTCGGCCACGCGCTGGGCGCGCGCCTGGGCCTGCCGTTCACCGACATCGACGACCTGTGGTGGTCGCCCGGCTGGATCGAGGCTGGCCACAGCAGCCTGCGTCGGCGGCTCGAACCGCTCGCCGCCTCGCCGGCCTGGGTCATCGGCGGCAACTACTTCGCCAGCAGCGAGCCGGTGCTGTGGCCGCGGCTGCAGTGGCTGATCGTGCTGGACTTCCCGCTCGGCCTGCTGACGCGCCGGGCGCTGTGGCGCACCGTGCGCCGCGCCGCCACTGGCGAGCCCTGTTGCAACGGCAACCGCGAGCAGTGGCTGCGGCTGCTGCAC
>NZ_JBFUGE010000790.1:0-2445 GCF_056403075.1 Ideonella sp. P3_A4
GGTCAAGCTGCGCATGCAATTGCGCGGCCAGCGTCGGCTCGGCAGCCATCAGGTCCAGCGCGCTGATGTCGCCGTCCTCGGCACGACGCATCCGGGTCATGCCTTCGCCCTGCCAGGAGTCGCTGCTGACGGCGTCGAGCAGGGCCTCGGCGGCCTCGGCAGCTGATGCATCCACCCCTTCCGGCAGCGGCAGATCGGGCGCGGAGATCACCTCCTGGCCGTCGATGCTGTCGAGGCCGGCGCCGTCGAAACCATCGGCACTGTCGGCCACGCGGTCGGGCTCGACGCGTTCGCCGTTGGTCGGCGTTGCCGGCTCGCTGCCCTCGCCTTCCTCGCCTTCGAGAAATGGGTTGCGGCCCAGCACGGACTGCAATTCGTGCGCAAAGTCGGTGGACGAAAGCTGCAGCAGCCACACCGCGCGTTGCAGGCGCGGCGACAGGGCTTGCTGTTGGCGTTGTTCGGTATGTCGCTGGATGGAAAGCATGCTGTTTTCTCGTCGAAGGTTGACGTTGAATACAGCCTTCAATGCATGCTTCGTGCCGGATCCGCGCGCTGTTGCATCAAGTCACGTCTGTAAGCAAAACAGCGTCCAAGTGCGTGTTTTTGCTGGGCTCCACGGGCACGCAAACTGCCGCGACCGCTGACGAATGTTTCGATCGGACCGCTTGAGGCGAGGCGCCCGCGCCCGTTCGTCACCAGCGCGTGAGAAGAATTGCCACGAAGCGGTCAGGTTTACCGATCGCGCTCGGCCGCGTCACGGGCCTTCAGGGCCGGCGAAAGGCATACAAGGTGGCCTTCGGCGCTTGCCCGCCAGAGTCCGCCCCGCCGAGCGCATCGCGAGCGATCAATGCATCGAGCACCGCCGGATCGACAGGTTTGAGCAGGTGCTCGTCAAAGCCCGCCTCGCGGCCACGCAGGCGATCGCTGGCCTGCCCATAGCCGGTCAATGCGATCAGCAGCTTGTCGCGCGTCGCGGGCAGCTGGCGCAGCCGGCGTGCGACCTCATAGCCATCCATCCTCGGCAGCCCGATGTCCAGCAGCACGACATCGGGGGCGAAACCCTCGACGATGTCCAAGGCCTCCAGGCCGTCGTGTGCGATGCGCACCTCATGGCCTGACAAGCTCAGCATCGTCGCCGTCGTGTCGGCCACATCGGGGTTGTCTTCCACCACCAGGATGCGGCGGCCCGGCGTTGCCACGGGCTGGGCCTGTTCGTCCGGCGCGGCGATGTCGGCCGGCCGGTTCAATGCCGGCAGGTAGATCCGGAACTCGGCCCCCTGGCCCGGCCCGGCGCTCAAGGCCTCGACCCGGCCGCCATGCAGCTTGACCAGCAACTGCACCAGCGTCAGCCCGATGCCGAGCCCACCCTGGCTGCGGTCGAGCGCGCGATGGCCTTGTTCGAACAGATCGAACACGCGAGGCAGCAGATCGGCCTCGATGCCCATGCCGTTGTCGCGCACGCTGATGACGGCCTGCCCTTCTTCGCTGGTGACGCTGACGTTCAGGCTGCCGTCGTCATGGGTGTACTTGATGGCGTTGCTGAGCAGGTTGCTCACCACCTGCTGGATGCGTGCCCCATCCCCCTGGACCGACACCGGTTCGGCCGGCAGCGCCAGCGTCAGCAGCTGGCGGCGCGTGGCGATGAGGGGGCGCTGTGCTTCGACGCATTCGGCCACCAGCGTGCTCAGGTCCAGCGGCGCTCGCTGCAACACGATCTTGCCCTGGCTGATGCGGGCCACGTCCAGCAATTCGTCGACCAGCCGGGTCAGCTGGCGCACCTGGCGGTCGGTGATGTCGGTGGCCCATTTGAGCGTGCTGTCGTTGGGCGCCTTGCGGCGAATCACCTCGACGGCGTTGCGGATCGGCGCCAGCGGGTTGCGCAGYTCGTGSGMCAGCRTGGCSAGRAAYTCGTCCTTGCGCCGGCTGGCCTCTTCGAGCCGGGTTTCGGCCTGGCGCCGCTCGGCGATCTCGACCTGCAGGCTCTGGTGCAACTGCGCCGCGGCGAGGCCGATGGCCGCGCGTGTCGCCACCTCGTCCAGCAGCGCTTCGCCCAGGGTCGTCAACGGGCCCTGCAGCAGCAAGGCGCCCAGCACCCGGTCACCATGGCGCAGCGGTGCCACCTGCAAGCCATCACGCGCCGCGGGCTCCACCGCCGTCTGGGCGTTGGCAGACGTCAGCGCCTTGTTCAGCGCTTCCAGTTCGTCCGGTGTCAGCTCATCGGCGGCCACCTCGATGGTGCGGCTCGCGCTGTCGTGCCGCCGCACCACGTGTTCGACCTGCATGCGATCGTCGACCAGCACCACCGCGGCCGCCTCGCACAGCGCCGGCACCGCCTGGGCCATCAGCCTGTGCAAACCAACCGGCACATCGAGCAGACCCGACAACGAATGGCTCAGCTCCGACAGGTAGGCCGAGCGGCGCGTCGATTCCTGGGCCACCTGCAGC
>NZ_JBFUGE010000791.1:0-2441 GCF_056403075.1 Ideonella sp. P3_A4
AGGCCGCACTGTGCGGCAGCGTGAACACAAGGAGCGCGACATCTATAGGCTTGCAGTTGAACCAGTACTCGTTCTTTGATACTCGGCGCAGGCCGCTAGGATCGTAGACAACGATGCCATCGTGTTCAGACAGGCTTTCCGTGATATCGAGTTCTTCCGGTTGGCTGCGGTGATGAACAAGATAAGGAGTGACCGTTGGATCAATGGTGAACGCGTAGATGATCTCCTGGGGCTGCTTGCCTCGAGGTTCTCGCGTGTGGTCGTGATCAAAATGTTCAACGTTCCAGAAATCACTGTTTTGGTCGCGATCCGTGCCGGTATTCAAAACCAAGGCTAGACGATCCGTCTCAACACAATCCTCAGTCATTGTTACGAGAGCGAAGTTGCGGACCACGACGTGGCCTACGTGCCCAAGCGCATCAAGTTCAGTCTGCAGTGAGCGCTCAAAGTCGCGCCAGTCGCTCAACTCCACTCGCTTCATATGCTTCCCGTTGGTGGCCGCGAGCTGCGGCGATATGCGTTTGGTGCGGCCTAACGTTCGACGTAAGGGGCCTGCCGCAGGCAGGTCCCCTTGACGGAGGGGTTAGGCACCGCAGATGCACCAACCGTGATGGACTTGCCGTGCAAGGCAGACGGACCCGAGGAGACTGGARATGCTACTCGGCTGACCGGGGCCTGGCTATGCAGCACCGGGGCTGCGGCTGTTTCAGTTTGGCCCGCTCGCCGAGGCGGCAGAAGCGACCCRGTAGCGGTTCYCACCCCAAGCTCCGGCCGTGACCGCAGGCGCTGTTGAACCGCGACGTAGCGCCAAGGCTTCAACTTCTTGACCAACATGGCGGGCGGAAGGCTGAAATGACCACCGACCGTGCGCCGGCCGCCGAAGGACGGACAGCCCACGCCGACGCTGAAGCAGGCACGCCTCTCCCATGTGCACAAGGCGTCGAGACCGAGGCCTTGAGAAGCTGGCATTGGCAGAAGACGCTTCAAGTGAACTGAACCTTCAACCCGGCTGTGGGCCTAACGTTCGACGTAAGGGGCGGCCCGCTTGCGGGACGTCCCCTTGACGGAGGGGTTAGCCATCCGATTGACGAGTTGCCACGTGTCTGGGGTGGGCCAACAAGAACACGAGCGCTCCGACGGGAAGGGCGAAGGTAAGGCCCCATGGACCTAGCCAGCCTTGACGGGACAGACCGGACCCAATGAGGTTGAAGTGAACCAACTGAAACGACGTGGTTCCATCCGTCCAGTTCAGCGTGAACGCAGCGAAGCCGAACAGAGTGAATATGGCCCAGAGCCACTTCCGCTTCAAACCCGGAGTACGTACGCACCGCACAAAAGCGAACAGAACTACGCCGACAGAGGTGAGGGCGAGAAGCGAAAACAGGTAGTGAAGAGGCCCTTTGCCGTTCAGCGTCAGGGCGTGAATCTCAGATAGTGGGGCTGGCAATGGTTCAACATTGAACGCCAAGATTCGAAACGCTCCTGGTTCTCCGGAAAGAGTCGCTGACGCAACCACCCATTGATTGGCTTCATAGGTGTACTCGACAGCAACCGCTGCTGTACGCAAGGTGGGCCCATCTTTTGAGAAGCTCCTCTTTGTGAAGTGGCGCCAATCGACCGCCTGGGTAGCTACTGGACGGCCTGAAGGGAGAATCCCTGCCAGGCGCTCCAGGGCTTGGTCGATGTCTGCCTGTTGAACGCGGTCATCCATGAGCGCCTTGATGGACGCAAAGTCTCGGGCAGCGAGTTTGCGAGCGGTGGCCTCAAGGAACTGAACCTCAGCGGTGGCGAAGAACTCGTCGTTCGATTTTGGGACGCCGCAAGCTTGGAGCAACGCGGCGAGCAKGAGCGCAAAGGGCAGATGTCGCATGTGATGGCTAACGTTCGACGTAAGGGGCGGCTTGCGGCTTGCCGCAAGACGTCCCCTTGACGGAGGGGTTAGACCGCTGCACGGCAGGCACTCATGTATTGAATGTCGAAGTACTCGTTGCCGAGCTTGACGACCTCGAGTTCTCGGCCCGTGGCGACAAAGCCAAGAGACTCATAGAGAGTGACTGCCTCGGGATTTGGTACGTAGACGCCAAGATACACGCGCCTGGCGCCATTGGCAAAGGCGTGCTCGACGGCGCGACTGGCAAGCTGACGGGCGAGCGATTGGCGGCGGAACGCTGGCGAGGTGAAGACACCCCAAAGAACGGCCTTGTGCGCCCCTGAGGCGAACTTGGTGGGCCAAAGGATGCCAGCTGTGGAGATAAGCCGATCACCGACAAAGGCACCGAAAACTTGACTTGGTAGCTCTGGCGACAGTTGCTGGCGAAAGCCTTCAATTGGGCGAGTGAGTTCTTCATCCAGTGTGAGACCCATGCCCAACGGCGAAACGGCGGTGACCTCCTGCCGTAAGCTAGCGAACGCCTCTGCATCGGAGGCGGTCAGCGAGCGAA
>NZ_JBFUGE010000792.1:0-2440 GCF_056403075.1 Ideonella sp. P3_A4
GTAAGCGTCCGGCGAACCCGTCTTGAATGAGGGGGTCGCAGCGATAACGATCGTGTCCACGTACGAGATAAGTGGACACGATGACAAGCGAGAAGACAGCGACTCGGAAGCGCTACAGCAGGGAGCTCAAGGCGCAGATCAGGGCCGAGTGCGATGCGCCGGGCGCGTCGGTGGCCAAGGTGGCGATGTCGCATGGCATCAATGCCAACATCGTGCACGGCTGGCGCAAACAGGCCCGCGAAGGCGCCGGCACAGCGGTCGGCAAGGCGGCGGAGTTCGTGCCCGTGGCGATTGCGCCACTGGCCATGCCAGCTGCCGTGGAGCGCAGCGTCGAGATCGAACTGCGCCGCGGTGCGGTGTCCATGAAGATCACCTGGCCGGCGTCTGCTGCGGCGGACTTGGCGGCCTGGACGCGCGAGCTGCTGCGGTGATCCGCGTGGATGCGGTGTGGTTGGCCGTCGAGCCGCTGGACCTGCGTGCCGGCACCGAAGCGGCGCTGACGCGCGTGGTCAATGTCTTCGGCGCCGCCCGACCGCATCACGCCTACCTGTTCGCCAACCGCCGAGCCAATCGCATGAAGGTGCTCGTGCATGACGGCATCGGCGTGTGGCTGGCAGCCAGGCGGCTGAACAGCGGCAGGTTCGTCTGGCCGAAGGATGCGTGTGCTACCTTGACGCTGACGCGAGCGCAGTTCGATGCCCTGGTGCTGGGCCTGCCGTGGCAACGTGTTGGCGAGGCCGGGATCATCACCGTGCTGTAGCGCCATTGCTGGATTTGCCGATGTGCCTGTAATGCGTCATTGGGCACGATCACAACCTGTGATCGCCGACGCGCACATCGACACGCTGGATCCGGAGCAACTGCGCCAGGCGTTGCGCGCGGCGCAGTCCGAAGTGGCGCACAAGGACGAGCTCATCGCTCAGCGTGATCGCTTGGCAGCCTTCAAGCAGGCCGTCATCGACAAGCTCACGCATGAGAACGCGATGCTCAAGCGGCTGAAGTTCGCCGCGAAGAGCGAGGCGTACACGGCCGAGCAGAAGAGCTTGCTCGAAGAGACGCTGGACATGGATCTGGCGGCCGTGGCCGCGGAGATCGAAGCCCTCGAGCCCAGCAGAAAACCCCAGGACAAGCAGCAGCCCAAGCGCGAGAAGCTACCGGCGCACCTGCCGCGACGCGAGATTCGCCACGAGCCCGAGAGCACCACCTGCGGCTGCGGCCAGGCGATGCAGCGCATTGGCGAGGACGTGGCCGAGAAGCTGGACTACCAGCCCGGTGTGTTCACCGTCGAACGCCATGTGCGCGGCAAATGGGTTTGCAGCTGCTGCGAGAAACTGGTGCAGGCGCCAGTAGCCCCGCACGTCATCGACAAGGGGTTGCCCACGACGGGATTGCTGGCCCAGGTGCTGGTAGCCAAGTACCTGGATCACCTGCCGCTGTACCGGCAGGAACACATCTTCGAGCGCGCGGGGCTGGCCTTGGCCCGCTCGACGCTGGCGCAGTGGGTGGGCGAGTGCGGTGTGCAGCTGCAACCGCTGGTGGATGCACTCGCGGCCGAGATGCTGCGCCACAACGTGCTGCACGCGGACGAGACGCCGGTGGCGATGCTCAAGCCGGGCAACGGCAAGACGCACCGGGCGTACCTGTGGAGCTACTGCACGACGCAGTTCAACCCGATCAGGGCCGTCGTCTTCGACTTCGCCGACAGCCGCGGCGGTCAGCATGTGCGCGGCTTCCTGGGCCTGCCAGGCAACGAGCAACGCCCGGGTTGGAAGGGCAAGCTCGTCACCGACGACTTCAGTGGCTACAAGGCCTGCTTCGAGCTCGGCGTGACCGAGGTCGGCTGCATGGCACACGCGCGGCGCAAGTTCCACGAGCTGTGGGCCAATCACCAAAGCCAGATCGGCGAGCAGGCGCTGAAGTTCTTCATACAGCTGTATGAAGTCGAGCGCGATGCCAGCGACGCCTTGCCTGAACGGCGCAAACAACTGCGGCAGCAGCGATCACGGCCGGTGGCCGATGCGCTACACCAGTGGTTGGTGCAGCAGCGGCAGAAGGTGCCCGACGGATCGGCAACGGCCAAGGCGATCGACTACAACCTGAACCGGTGGGCAGCGCTGACGCGCTACATCGACGACAGCGATCTGCCCATCGACAACAACTGGGTCGAAAACCAGATCCGGCCCATCGCCATTGGACGCAACAACTGGCTGTTCGCGGGGAGCCTGCGTGCGGGCAAGCGGGCCGCCGCGATCATGAGCCTGGTGCACTCGGCGCGGCTCAATGGGCACGAGCCCTACGCGTACCTGCGCGACGTGCTTGAGCGGCTGCCCACGCAGCCCGCCAGCCGCATCGTGGAGCTGCTGCCGCATCGCTGGCAGCCGTTGGGCGCCACAGCCTGAACTGCCTGCTCGTCTCCAAGACGGGATTGCCGGACGCTTAC
>NZ_JBFUGE010000793.1:0-2433 GCF_056403075.1 Ideonella sp. P3_A4
CCCTATGCCTTGCGACCGCGTCCTGCGGCCTTGGCTTCGTACACTGCAGCGTCTGCACGTTCGACCAGGCTCTTGCACTCTTGCTCGCTCGCCGCACCGAAGGCCACGCCCACGCTGGCGCTGACCTGAAGCCATCGGTGGTCCACCTCGAAGGGCTGAAGCGCCGCTTCCACGACCTTGTCAGCGACCACCTCAACGTTGGCCATGCTTCCGATGTTGTTGAGCACCAGCGCGAACTCGTCTCCGCCAAGCCGCGCAACCGCGTCAGTGGGTCGTACGATCGCCTGCAACCGTGTGGCGAACTGGCGAAGCAGCTCGTCTCCACCGGAGTGACCATAGGTGTCATTGACCGCCTTGAAGTGGTCCAGGTCGACGTAAAGCAGCCCAAGTGAAGTGGACGTCGCGCTCTCGCACTTTGACTCCAGGTAGGCGGTGAACCCGCCGCGATTGAGCACCCCCGTCAGCGCATCGCGCTCGGCCAGATTCATGAGCCGCTTTTCTTGTTCGCGGTGCGAAGTGATGTCGAGGGCGACACCGATTACGCCGTCCACGGTGCCGTCCTGCAGCCGCAGAGGTACATAGCTGATGCTCATGTGCCTGTGCTCGCCGCCGTCCGGATAGTCCTTCTCGAAGCTGATCGTTCCCCCCCCCAACGCGCGTTGTGCAAAGGGCCAGCTTTGGTCAGCTTCGGCCTGGCCAAACAGGTCCGCCACGCTATGGCCCACCACCGATTCCCGAGTCTTGCCGCGCCAGCGTTCGAACGCGCGGTTGACCAGCCGGTACCGGAATTGCGCATCGAATACGGCAACCACTGCCGGGATGGCCTCGATGACGCCACTGAGCGTCGCCGTCTGTTGGCTCAACTGAGCGCGGGCAGCAACTTCGGCAGAGATGTCGCGCATCACGGCGGAGTAACGCGACACGTCCCCCTCCGCGTCGCGGTGGGCGATGACCATATGACTGACGGGCGTGATGCGGCTACCGGCCAGCACAACGGTGGTTTCCCCGATCCACACACCATCGCGCTTGGCCGTCGGCRTGATCTCGGCCTCATAGCGCTGGTTCGTCTGCGAGGTGTTGAAGTCGGTGAATCGGCGGCCGCGGACGGCCTCCCCGTCTCCAATGTCCAGCGCTCGGCGCGCCGCGGGGTTCATGTATTGGACGAACCCTTTCCCGTCGGTCTGGAGGATGAAGTCCGACGAATGCTCCAGGATCGAGTTGAGCTCAAGCAGCTTGCGTTCCGTGGTCTTCAGCGCAGTAATGTCAACGCCGGTGGCGTACAGACCTCGAACCTCTCCGCCTTCGCCAATGTCCGGCACCAGCTGTGTTTCGATCAGACGCGACTCGCCATCCGATTCTTCCGCGTTCTCGAACCGCTGGGGTTGACCGGCGAAGGCCGCGGTCAGGAACTTCCAGACGGCAGGTGTCGGTTGCTCCGGCCCGAACAGCTCAGCGGGTGTCCTGCCCAGGACTTGGTCCTTGGTAAGCTGGAAGCGCCGGATATGCGCCTCGTTGACAAACCGATACCTCAGGTCCCGATCAATGTAGGCGATTCGGATTGGGAGATTGTCGGTGACCTGTCTCGTGAAGCGCTCGCTCTGCGCGATCCGCTCCTCAAGCGCCTTGCGCACGGTGACATCCTGACACGCACCCACGATGCGCCTGCGGCCGCTGGCATCGGTTTCCAACTCGCCCACGGCACGAACCCAGATATTGTGACCAACGCCCGTTCGCAAGGGGAGCTCAAGGTCGAAGGGCTGGCCCTGTTCGGATGCCGAGCGCAGGGCCTGGCGCAACTGTTGGCGTCCTTCCGGCTCGTAGGCTGAAATGGCGGCGTCCAGCGTCGGCACGTAGTCCTCAGGGACTTCGTGGATACGTTTCATCTCGCTGGACCACGACATGGCTCCGGTGGCCAGGTCAAGTTCCCATCCGCCTACGCCTGCGACTSGGCCGGTGCGCGCCAAGAAGCGCTCGCTGTCCCGCAGCGCTTGCTCGGCCAGCTTGCGTTCAGTCACGTCCCGCCCAACCGAGTGCAGCAACGTCTGGCCTGAGGGGTCCCGCTGCAAGGAGTTGGTCCAAGCGATCCATTTGGTCGGCTGGCCGGGCATGGTGACGCGGTTTTCTCCCTGGGCGGGAGCCCCACTCGACAGCACCGTGTCGATCTGGCGCCTGACCGCCGGCAGGTCCGCTGGGTCGACAAAGTCGTAGAGGCTTTGGCCGACCAGGCCGGCACCGCCCTCGCCGTACTGGCGGACATAGGCCGGGTTCACATAGGTGAGTGTGCCGTCCGGCCTGGCCAGGGAGATGAGTTCTTGTTGCTCTTCCACGATGGCACGGTGGCGCCGCTCGCTGTCGGCGAGCTGCCGTGCGTAGCGACGCTGCGCCGCGCCCAACAGCATGATTTGACCGGCCGCCAACAGCACGCAAGCCACC
>NZ_JBFUGE010000794.1:0-2430 GCF_056403075.1 Ideonella sp. P3_A4
GGGCGAGGCTGCTGCAACGCTCGAGGCGGTGCTTCAGACCCAGCTGCTGCTGTGCGGGCCGGCGATGCCTGTGTTCGGCCTGGATGGCGAGACGCGATCGCTCGTGCTGCAGCATGTGTTCGAGGTCGACCGCGACACCGCCGAGCACGCGGTGACGATGCTGCGCACGATGCAGCGCATCGCCATGGACAGCCGGGCGATGTTGCCCTCGGCTGGCTGAAGCGACGCCGACCTGCGACGTTGACCTCGCCGCCGATGGGGCAACGGCTGAGCGGCTGAGCGTCAGAGGTGCAGGCGATAGCCCACACCGTACACCGTCTGGATCTTGGGCACTGTCTTGCGGCCCGGGCCCTCTTTGCCGAACTTGCGCCGCAGCTTGTAGACGTGTTGCTCGATCGTCCGCTTGCCGATGTCGCTCGAGCGGCCCCAGATCTCCGTCGACAGCGTCTTCATGCTGACCACCCGGCCGAGGTTTTCGAACAGTGCCCAGGCGAGGGCGAACTCGCGCGAGGTCAGGCTCACTTCACCATCTTGCAGCGACATGCTCTGCGTGGGCGCATGCAGCACATAGGGGCCCGCACGCAGCGAAGTGGCACTGGGGCGAGTCTGGCGCGAAGCGATTCGCCCGCGGATGCGGTGTACCAGCGAGTCGCCGCCTTCCCTGATCGCCGCGTAGTCGTCAGCGCCCATCTGCAGCGCGCGCGAGATGCTGACCGAATCGCCCAGGCCCACCACGATGACGGGCAGTGGATGAGTGGTCTGCATTCGCAGCGCGGCGAGGCAATCGGGCAACTGCTCGTGGTCATCTTGCAGCAGCACGGCGCCAGGCTCGCTGAGCCGCATGGACGACAGCAGCGCCTGCAGATGGGGGTAGGACGAGATCTCCAGGCCCGCGTCTCGCAACGCAGAGGCGGYGAAGATTTCGAGTGGGCGGGAGCGGCAGAGCAGAGCGATGTTCACGGACTTGGCCTCAGGAAAGCGGTTTCTTGCCACTATCCTGAATGTGCGCTTTCAAGTCCTTTACGKTTCATTTATTTTCCTTTGTGAGAACTGCGTTGCAGGCTCTTTAGGCCGCCCTCGCTTCAGCGTGGCGCGGCCGTCTGCTTATGCGATTGGCGCAGTTCTATCGAAGCTCACGACCTCGGCTCATCGCCATGATTTGCTGGACGTAGGCCTCCGTCTCGGGGTACGGCGGCACACGGTTGCCGTGCCGGCGCACAGCGCCTTCACCTGCGTTGTAGGCCGCCAGCATCAAGTCCACCCGGCCGCCGTACAGCTCGCGCAGGCTCTGCAGATGGCGCACGCCGACATCGACGTTGGTGCTCGGGTCGAGCAGTTCGCGCTCGGACTTGACGCCATAACGCGCCGCTGTGTCGGGCATCAACTGCATCAGGCCGAGCGCGCCTTTGGATGATCGGGCATCGGGCCGGTAGCGCGACTCGACAAAGATCAGCGCCCCAATCAGCGCCGCGTCCAGGCGGTAGCGGATGCTGGCGGCATTCACCAGGCCCGCCAACTCGAAGGGCATCGCGGTTCGCTGCGCGGCTGTGGTCGCGCCACCGGCGTCGATCACCGTCACCAGCGTGGCCAGTCGCTCGGCCAGCCCCGCGCCTGATGCTGTGTCGCTCATGGCTCGCGAAGCCGCCGGCAATTGCACGCGTTCGCAGGCGGTGGTCAGGCCTGGCTGCCGAACGCTCATGTCCTCGACGAACAGGTGCACGCTGCCGTCGATCAGCGTGCACTTGAAGCGCAGGACGCTCTCGGCCAGCGCGTGGCCTGGCGCGAAGACCGCGAACAAGACGCAGATGACATGGAAGGCGAACGCAGTCGCGATGCGTTGCCGCATGCCGTGAGCTCCAAGGTGAATCGGTGCCTGCGAATCTAGGCAACGAGCGCCATTGACTTCACGCCCGGCGCGAAGCCGGCAACGGCGAAGCGAACGCGGTCCCTGCTTCGCCTGCCAGCTGATTCCTTCGGCCGCTGCAGGCCCAGCGACACCTGTACTCCGTAAGGTCCGGCCTCATTGAGACCGACACCGGAGCCCACGATGACCACCCCGATTGCTTCGTCCACGTCGCCTGCGGCCACGAGCACCGCGGCCGTCAACCCCGCCGCCGAGCAGCAGTTCGAGATGCTGATGGGCCAGAACATGATGATGCGCATGCAGGCGAGCCAGCAGGCGATGAGCAAGTCGATGACCAAGGTGACCGACGCGATCAAGCAGTCGGTCAAGGACGAGGAGTAAGGGTCGTCGCTGTGTCTGTTGTCTCGTTCCCTCGTTTGCTTGGCGTGCTGGTCGTGGCTGCCRTCTGCTGTGGCGCAGCGCATGCCGCGGAGACTTCCATCGACGCGACGCTGCCACGCCCTGCCGTCTCGGCCAAGCCCTCATCCAAGTCCGGTGCGCAGTGGCGCGTGGCGCGCTTCGTCTAC
>NZ_JBFUGE010000795.1:0-2423 GCF_056403075.1 Ideonella sp. P3_A4
CCCTTGCCGGTGGCGCCGAGCGACCCGTACAGCTGCGTGCAGACACGCTGTGTCGAGCCGAGCTTGTCTTCGTGCTGCAACCGCGCGACGAACAGCCGTGCCGCCCGCATCGGCCCGACCGTGTGSGAGCTGCTCGGCCCGATGCCGATCTTGAAGAGRTCGAATACAGAAACTGCCATGGATCTCTCCAGTCAATCAACACGGGGCTTCGACAAGCTCAGCCCGAACGGGGAAGGACGTCGCTCAACAAGCCGTTCGCCCTGAGCCTGTCGAAGGGCCTGAGCACGCTCAGCCCTCGGACTGGAACTTACTCTTCCGCAAACTCGCTCATTGGTACGCACGAGCAGAACAGGTTGCGGTCGCCGTAGACGTTGTCCACACGGCCGACCGGCGACCAGTACTTCTGCTGGCGCAACTCGGMCACCGGGTAGGCGGCTTCCTCGCGGCTGTAGGCGTGCGGCCACTCGGTCTTCAGCAGGCTGTGCGAGGTGTGCGGCGCGTTCTTCAGCGGGTTGTCTTCCTTCGGCCAGGCGCCGGTCTCGACCTTGCGGATCTCTTCGCGGATCGAAATCATCGCGTGGCAGAAACGCTCCAGCTCGACCAGCGGCTCGCTCTCGGTCGGCTCGACCATCAGCGTGCCGGCGACCGGGAAGCTCAGCGTCGGCGCGTGGAAGCCATAGTCGATCAGGCGTTTGGCGACGTCTTCGGCGCTGATGCCGGACGTTTCCTTCAAGGGCCGCAGGTCGAGGATGCATTCATGTGCCACGCCGCCACCCTTCACGCCGTCGATGCCGCCGCTGTAGTGGATGTCATAGTGGTCAGACAGCTTCGCGGCCACATAGTTCGCGCTCAGGATCGCGACTTCGGTGGCTTGCTTCAGGCCATCGGCGCCCATCATGCGGACGTACATCCAGCTGATCGGCAGCACGGCTGCGTTGCCCAGCGGAGCGGCTGAGACGGCACCAACGCCGCCTTCACGAACTTGACCTGCCGTGGCGTGGCCCGGCAGGAAAGGCACCAAGTCTTCGACCACGCAGACCGGGCCGACGCCCGGGCCGCCGCCGCCGTGCGGGATGCAGAAGGTCTTGTGAAGGTTCAGGTGGCTGACGTCGCCGCCGAACTGGCCCGGCGCGGCAATGCCGACCAGCGCGTTCATGTTGGCGCCGTCCACGTACACGCGGCCACCGTACTGGTGGACCATCGCGCACAGCTCCTTCACCCGCGGCTCGAACACGCCGTAGGTGGAGGGGTAGGTGATCATGATGCAGGCCAGGTCGTCCTTGTGCTGCTCGCACTTGGCCTTCAGGTCGTCGAGGTCGACGCTGCCGTTGGCGTCGCACTTCACGACCAGCACCTGCATGCCGACCATCTGGGCCGAAGCCGGGTTGGTGCCGTGCGCCGACTCGGGGATCAGGCAGACCTTGCGGTGGCCTTCACCGCGCGACTTGTGCCAGCCGCGGATCGCCAGCAGGCCGGCGTACTCGCCCTGCGAGCCGGCGTTGGGCTGCAGGCTGATGCCGGCGTAGCCAGTGGCTTGGCACAGCCAGCCCGTCAGCTGCTCGTTCAGCAGCGCGTAGCCCTTCAGCTGCTCGGCCGGTGCGAACGGGTGGATCTGCGCGAACTCGGGCCAGGTGATGGGGATCATCTCGCTGGTCGCGTTCAGCTTCATCGTGCACGAACCCAGCGGGATCATGCTGCGGTCCAGCGCCAGGTCCTTGTCCGACAGGCGGCGCAGGTAGCGCAGCATCTCGGTTTCGCTGTGGTGGGTGTTGAAGACCGGGTGCGTCAGGAAGGCGCTGGTGCGGCGCAGGGCTTCGGGCAGGCGCAGCGCGATGCCGTTGGCGTAGTCCTCGACCTTCGGCAGGGCCTGGCCACCAGTGGCGAACCAGCTCCACAGCGCCRTCACGTCTTCACGCGTCGTCGTTTCGTCCAGCGTCACGCCGATGTGCTTGGGCGACAGGCGGCGCAAGTTCGCGCCACCAGCCAGGGCGCGGCCGATGACCTCTTCGGTATGGTCACCGGTCTCGACAGTCAGCGTGTCGAAGGCGTAGGGGTTCGTGACCTTCAGGCCCAGCTTGCCCAGGCCGTCGGCCAGGATGGCGGTCAAGCTGGCCACACGGGTGGCGATGCGCTTCAGGCCTTCGGGGCCGTGGTAGACCGCGTACATGCTGGCGATGACGGCCAGCAGCACCTGGGCGGTACAGATGTTCGAGGTGGCCTTCTCGCGGCGGATGTGCTGTTCGCGCGTCTGCAGTGCCAGGCGGTAGGCGGGGTTGCCGTGCGAGTCGACGCTCACCCCGACCAGGCGGCCGGGCAGCGAGCGCTTGAATTCGTCGCGGCAGGCCATGAAGGCGGCGTGCGGTCCGCCACCGCCCATCGGCACGCCGAAGCGCTGGGTGTTGCCGATCACGATGTCGGCGCCC
>NZ_JBFUGE010000796.1:0-2420 GCF_056403075.1 Ideonella sp. P3_A4
CGTGTAGGCCGCCCGGTCCAGGCCCATGAACTGGTAGCCCAGCACCATCACCAGCTGGCAGGCCCCCATCTGCAAGACATCGTCGGCCTGTGACACCGATGGCCAGACACGGTGGCACAACGTCAGGCCGGGCCCGACCTGCCCACCGAGTATCAGCGCCCTGGCCCGTGCCAGCGCTGCCTCCGCCGGCTCTCGCTCCGGCTCGGGCGGCGCCGAAACGGCGGTTGGTGCTTTCTTTCGCTTGCCGGTGGAGGGAGGCACCAGCATGGCGTCCACGATGCGCGCGAACCGGGTGTCGGTTTCAAGTGCCTCGGTCGAGCCAGGAGTGTCCGGTGCGTGCGCCATGCCTCGAATCGGGGAGCATCGTTTGACAACCGATCCTAAGGTCAGCGGCGCTATATCAGGCAGCGGGCCGGATACTGGTTGTTAACAAGCGCCCCCACGGGGGGCTCGCACAGCAGCCCTGTGAAGCCGGATCCGCGCACGCCACTTGAAGAGGCGGCGGCGCTTCGCGCGCCTCTTATCCGCTTGGGCTGAGCCTACAACAGAACTATGTCGTACTGCTCCGGATTCATCGTCGGCTCGGTCGACAGCGAGATCGGCTTGCCGATGAAAGCCGAGAGGTCGGCCAGATGCTGGCTTTCCTCGTCGAGCAGCATCTCGACCACCGAGGCGCTGGCGACGACGCGGAATTCCTTCGGGTTGAACTGCCGCGCCTCGCGCAGGATCTCGCGCAGCACGTCGTAGCAGACGCTGCGCGCGGTCTTCACCTGACCGCGGCCGCCACAGGTGGGGCACGGCTCGCACAGCATGTGGGCCAGCGATTCGCGCGTGCGCTTGCGCGTCATCTCGACCAGGCCCAGCGCCGTGAAGCCGCTGACGGTCGTCTTCGTGCGGTCCTTGCTGAGTTGCTTGCGGAACTCGGCCAGCACCGACTGTTGGTGGTCTTCGCGCACCATGTCGATGAAGTCGACGATGATGATGCCGCCCAGGTTGCGCAGGCGCAGCTGGCGCGCAATCGCCTGCGACGCTTCGAGGTTGGTCTTGAAGATCGTGTCGTCGAAATTGCGYGCACCGACGAAGCCACCGGTGTTGACGTCGATCGTCGTCAGCGCTTCGGTCTGGTCGACGATCAGGTAGCCACCCGACTTCAACTCCACGCGCCGCGCCAGCGCACGCGAGATCTCTTCTTCGATGCCGAAGAGGTCGAAGATCGGCCGCTCGCCGCGGTAGTGCTCTAGCTTCGCGATCGCGGTCGGCGTGTAGACACCGCCAAACGCCTTCAGCGTGTCGAACTGCATCTTCGAATCGATGCGGATCGATTGGGTCTGCTCGGTGGCCAAATCGCGCAGCACGCGCTCGACCAGGCTCAGGTCCTGGTGCAGCAAGGTGCCAGGCGGTTGCGACAACGCGCGCTGGCGGATCTGGCCCCATGTCTTGCGCAGGTAGGCGATGTCGTCGCCCAGTTCCTCGTCGGTCGCTTCTTCGGCGTTGGTGCGCAGGATGAAGCCGCCGCCACCACCTTCTTCGGGCTTGCCGACCAGCGTCTGCATGCGGGTGCGCAACTGCTCGCGCGCTTCGGCCGAGCCGATCTTCTGCGAGATGCCGATGTGGTTGTCCTGCGGCAGGAAGACCAGCATGCGCCCGGCGATGCTGACCTGCGTCGACAGGCGCGCGCCCTTGGTGCCGATCGGGTCTTTGACCACCTGCACCGTCAGCGTCTGGCCTTCGAAGACCTGCTTCTCGATCGGCGTCTGGGCCGTGTCGCTGCTGGCACGGGGGTTGAAGCCTGCGGTGTGCAGATCCGCCACGTGCAAAAAGGCGGCACGCTCCAGCCCGATGTCGATGAACGCGCTTTGCATGCCGGGCAGCACACGCGCAACCTTGCCGAGATAGATATTGCCGACCAGCCCACGCTCCAGCGTGCGCTCAAGGTGCAGCTCTTGAATCGAGCCGTTTTCGATGAGGGCGACCCGCGTCTCTTGCGGGGCCCAGTTGATCAATATGTCGTGCATGGGGCCTCGTCGCCGCAGCGGCCGCCTTCAAACGCGCAGGTGAGCGCGGCGCAGCAGCTGGGTTGTCTCGTAGAGGGGCAAACCCATGATACCGGAGTGACTGCCGCTGATGCGCTCGATCCAGCCCGCGAGCGAGCTCTGGATCGCGTAGGCGCCGGCCTTGCCGAAGGGCTCGCCGCTGTCGACATACGCAGTGATCACCTCGCGCGGCAGCGGCGCGAAGCGCACGTGCGAGTCGTTGACCGCGAGCGACGTGCGACGGCCATCGAACACCGCCACCGCCGTCAGCACACGGTGACTGCGGCCCGACAGTGCGGTGAGCGTCGCCACGGCATCGGCTGCATCGACCGGCTTGCCGAGGATGCGGCGGCCGAGCGCGACGGTGGTGTCGGCGCACAGGATGGG
>NZ_JBFUGE010000797.1:0-2413 GCF_056403075.1 Ideonella sp. P3_A4
CGTCAACGCTGCGCTCGGTCGCTTCGGCGAACGCGTCACCCGCGTCGACGTTCATCTGTCCGACGCCAACAGCCAAACCAAGTCTGGCACCGACGACATTCATTGCATGCTCGATGCACGGCTCAGCGGCGAAGAAGTCATCGTCGTGAACGACAGCGCCGCCAACGCGCACCAGGCCATCGCCGGGGCGGTGCACAAGCTCAAGCGCGCGATCGGTGCCGCCATTGCCAAGCACCATCCACGCCATCAGCCAGTGCAGCCCTGACGGTCGTCGTCCGCATGGATTTCAAGGACTACTACGCCACGCTGGGCGTCGAGCGAAGCGCTTCTCACGACGAGATCAAACGCGCGTACCGCAAGCTGGCTCGCAAGTACCACCCCGATGTCAGCAAAGAGCCCGCCGCCGAGGCGAAATTCAAGGAAGTGGCCGAGGCCCACGAAGTCCTGATCGACCCCGAGCGCCGTGTCGCTTACGACGAGATCGGCAGGCGCCACGAGCGCGGCCAACCCTTTGAGCCGCCGCCGGGTTGGAGCAGCGGCTTCGAGTTCAGTGGCCGCGGCGACGGCGCCAAGCCACCTGGTGACGACGCAGCATTCAGCGAATTCTTCTCGTCGCTGTTCGGTCGCGAGCAAGGCGCCGGGCGCGGGCGGCGCCACGCTGCCGCCAACGGTGGGCACAGGCCGGGAGACGATCATCACGCCAAGATCGAGATCGACCTGCTCGACGCTTACCGTGGCGCGCAGCGCACGATCTCTCTGCGCATGCCGGTTACCGACGCGCAAGGGCGGGTCACGCTGCAGGATCGGCAGCTCGACATCAACATCCCCAAGGGCCTGCGCGCGGGCCAGCAGTTGCGGCTCGCCGGCCAGGGCGCCGCGGGCCAGGGTGGGGCTCCTTCGGGCGACCTGTACCTGGAGATCCAGTTCCGGCTGGACCCGCGGTTCCGTGTCGAGGACCGCGACATCTACGTCCACCTGCCCGTCACACCGTGGGAGGTCGCGCTCGGCGCCACCGTGACAGCGCCAACACCCGAAGGGGACGTGCAGCTGACCATTCCGCCGGGTTCGGGCGCTGGGCGCAAGCTTCGTCTCAAAGGCCGCGGCCTGCCAGGCAGGCACCTCGGCGACCTGTACGCCGTCTTGCAAATCTCTCTGCCGCCAACGACCACTGAAGCGCAGAAGCAAGCCTACGCGGCGCTGGCGAGCACCTTCGCCGACTACAACCCCCGCGACACGCCGGAACCTTGACCGTGGCTCGACCTCTCCTGAAATCGCCACCCATGTGTTCGCTGGCGCAMAGTGATTCGTCGACAAGCAGCGGATAAGGTGTTGTGCGAAGCCAGGAAAAGAGGGGAGAGCACATCCCCCTTTTTCTTGCGGTCGATTCGACCGCGATGCCGCAGTACTCAGTCGGCGAACCGCACACAGTCCTGGGAGGACTCAGTATGTCGTCGCTGTCGTCGCTGTTATCGCGTGAGGTTCGTCTGCTTCTGGTCGATGACGACCCATCGGCTATCCAGATCATGGGCCGCATGCTGGCGGCGTATCCCGATCAACGCTTTGCGACCTCGGGCGAAACCGCGCTCAAGCTCGCCCGCGAATCGACACCGGATCTGATCTTGTTGGATGTCGACATGCCCGGCATGACGGGGTTCGAGGTCTGCGAAGGATTGAAAGCAGACCCATTGCTGGCACACGTGCCGGTCATCTTTGTGACGAGCCACGACGAGTCTTCCCTGTTGAAGGTGAGAGCCTGGCAAAAGGGCGCGGCCGACTTCATCACCAAACCACTGGTCGCTTCACAGTTGATATCGCGTGTGAGCGCACATCTGCGCGCCAGGCAGCTTGTCGAAGATCAAAAGCGCCACGGCCCTTCTTCGTACACGCCGCCCCGGCCGCCGAGCGCGCAGGTGCCGCGGCTGCTGATCGTCGATGACGACATCGCATCGATCCACATCCTGCGCCACACACTGGCAGCGATGGGGGATCTTCATTTCGCCAAGTCCGGGGAGGAAGCTCTGCAAATCGCCCGGCGCCTGCTGCCGGACCTCATCCTGCTGGACGCGCACATGCCCGGCGTCGACGGATTCGATGTGTGCAGATCCCTCAAGGCGGAGGCACCCTTCATGCACGTGCCGATCGCGTTCGTCACCCGCTTCTCCGACCCGCGATACGAGATGCGCGCGCTCGATCTCGGCGCTGCCGACTTCATCGCCAAGCCTTACACGCCAGCGGTGCTGCAGGCGCGCGTGCGCAATCTTCTCGACCTGAAGCGGCGCACCGACGCCGAGTTGCAGGCTGTCCGGGAGCATTGGCGCCAGCTCGGCGACGCGCGCGTCGCCGACATCGTCGGCGCGGCTTCGGATGCCATCGTGACCTACAACGCCGCGCATCAGGTGGTGCTGATCAACGC
>NZ_JBFUGE010000798.1:0-2387 GCF_056403075.1 Ideonella sp. P3_A4
GCCCGACACCCGCTCGCAAGATCACGCACGCCGACGCGGCTACGAACTGGCGGCGTTGCGGGCCCGGCAGGTTGGAGCGGCCGATTTCGATGGACGCGTCGACTGGCTGCTGGCGATGGACCGCTGGCACCTGGCCGCACTGAAACGCCGCTGCGCGCCGGCCCGCCACGGCTCGCTGCGGCTGTTGATGGATTTTTCCGGCAAGCCCGGGATCGAAGTGCCAGACCCGTATTACGGCGGTCCGGCAGACTTCGAACGGGTGCTCGACCTCGTCGAAGCCGGCTGTGATGGTTTTCTGCAGACCTTGTTCAAGCAACAAGCTGACCCCATCTGATCCTTTCCAGCGGCTTCATGCTGTCAACGCCGGCAACAGTGTGTTTACGTGTCGTTGACGAATCGAGACTCGACAAAAACCCTCGGTCGCCGCTATAATTGAGCAAAACAGTCGGACTCTGCCGCGGGTAAACCCGGGCTGTCCGTTACGGGTCCAACCCATTTGGCCGATTTGGCCGCAAAGAGTTTTGAGGTCGTCGCGCGAGGGTGGCGACTGACGAGCTCTCAGCAGGAGAACCCTATGCGATTGACCACCAAGGGCCGCTTTGCGGTCACCGCCATGATTGATCTGGCGCTGCGCTCGAACAACGGGCCCGTGGCGCTGGCGGCGATCAGCCAGCGTCAGCAAATTTCACTCTCGTACCTGGAGCAGCTGTTTGGCAAGCTGCGCCGGCACGAGTTGGTGGAAAGCACACGCGGCCCCGGCGGCGGCTACTCGCTCGGCCGCAAGGCCGAGGAAATCAGCGTCGCCGACATCATCGTCGCCGTCGATGAACCGATCGACGCCACCGGCTGCGCCGGCAAAGAGAACTGCATGGGCGACGACGCCGGTCGCTGCATGACCCACGAGTTGTGGGCCAGCCTGAACACCAAGATGATCGAATTCCTCGACTCGATCACCTTGCGCAAGCTGGTCGACGATCAACTCGCCAAGGGCGTGTCGATCGAAGAAGCGCCGATCAAGCGCGCGATCTCCAGCCAGCCGGTCGTCAAGCCGATCAAGATCACCGCACCGAACTCGGTGTTTGCGCTCGGGAATGCGTTCTCGAAGTAAGGGACCCAGAAGTTTTTTGCCATGGACATGACCCCGCATTTCCCGATCTACATGGACTACGGCGCCACCACGCCGGTTGACAGCCGCGTGGTGGACGCCATGGTGCCGTGGTTGCGCGAGCACTTCGGCAACCCGGCATCTCGCAGCCACGCCTGGGGCTGGGAAGCGGAAGAGGCCGTGGAAAAGGCCCGCGGCGAGGTGGCGGCGTTGATCAACGCCGACCCGCGCGAGATTGTCTGGACCTCGGGTGCCACCGAGTCCAACAATCTGGCGATCAAAGGCGCGGCGCACTTCTACGCCCAGACCAAGGGCAAGCACATCATCACCGTGAAGACCGAGCACAAGGCTGTGCTCGACACGGTGCGTGAGCTTGAGCGCCAAGGCTTCGAGGCGACCTACCTCGACGTGCAACCCGACGGCCTGGTCAATTTCGAGGCCTTCAAGGCCGCGATCCGGCCGGACACGGTATTGGCGTCGGTGATGTTCGTCAACAACGAGATCGGCGTCATCCAGGACATGGTGGCACTTGGCAACCTGTGCCGCGAAAAGGGCGTGATCTTTCACGTCGACGCGGCGCAAGCCACCGGCAAGGTCGAGATCGACATGACCAAGCTGCCGATCGACCTGATGAGCCTGGCTTCGCACAAGTCCTATGGCCCGAAGGGCATCGGTGCGCTGTACGTGCGTCGCAAACCGCGCGTGCGCCTCGAAGCGCAGATGCACGGTGGCGGCCATGAGCGCGGCCTGCGCTCGGGCACGCTGGCCACGCACCAGATCATCGGCATGGGCGAGGCTTTCCGCATCGCCCGCGAAGAGATGGCGGCCGAGCTGCCGCGCATCCGTGCGCTGCACCAGCGCCTGATCGATGGCCTGTCCGGCATCGAGCAGACCTTCATCAACGGCCACCTCGAACAGCGCGTGCCGCACAACCTGAACATCTCGTTCAACTATGTGGAAGGCGAGTCGCTGATCATGGGCGTGAAGGGCATTGCAGTGTCCTCCGGCTCGGCCTGCACCTCGGCCAGCCTGGAGCCCAGCTATGTGCTGCGTGCGCTCGGCCGCAGCGACGAGCTGGCGCACTCGAGCCTGCGCATCACGATCGGCCGCTTCACGACCGAAGAAGAGATCGACTACGCCGTGTCGACGCTGAAGGAGCGCGTCGCCAAGCTGCGTGAGCTGTCCCCGCTGTGGGACATGTACCGCGACGGCGTCGACATCTCAGCCATTCAATGGGCCGCGCATTGAGGGAAAGCGCGCCCCGCGACTAACGATCCAGGAG
>NZ_JBFUGE010000799.1:0-2384 GCF_056403075.1 Ideonella sp. P3_A4
GTCCGAGGCAATGTGGTGCATCGTCAGCACCAGCACATGCTCGTCGTCCGCAAAGCCGAGCAGGCTCCCGCGCAGCAGCACGTCTCGACCCAGGTCGAACGGCAGCGCCGCCTCGCGCGCCACGGCCTCGCGCAGCACGCGCTCGCGGTCAGCCGCCGGGACGTGGTCGTACGCAAGCTGTGCGAGCAGTTCCGACGCTACCGGCCGCACTTCCTGCAGCACGGTGTCGTCGTCACCGATGAACACGGTGCGCAGCACCTCATGGCGCTCAACCAGCGCGGTGAGCGCGCGCGCCAGCGCCGGCGCGTCGAGCCGGCCACGCAAGCGCATCGGCCGCACCATGTTGTAGCGCGCGCTGCCGCCCTCGAAGCGATCGACGAACCACAGGCGCTCCTGGGCGAAAGACAACGGCGCCGGCCCAGCGACACCCCTTGGACGCAAGGGTGCCAAGGCGGCGTCGTTCGCCCCCGCGCCACCGCGTCCAAGCGCCGCGATCGCAGCGGCCATGCCGGCTGCGGTGGGCGACTCGAACACCGCTCGCAGCGGCAACTCGACGTCCAGCCGCGCGCGGACCTGGCTCACCAGCCGGGTGGCGAGCAACGAATGCCCGCCGAGCGCGAAAAAGTGGTCGTGCACGCCCACGCGCTCGCGCCGCAGCAGTTCCTGCAGCAGCGCGCACAGCTGCGCCTCGGTCGCGTCGCGCGAGGCGACGTAGCTCATCGCTGGCAGGTCCTCGTCGCGCGGTGCGGGCAACGCTTGTCGGTCCACCTTGCCGCTCGGGGTGAGCGGCCAGCTGTCCATCGGAACAAAGACCGCCGGCACCATGTAGTCCGGCAGGCTGGCAGCGAGATGGGTGCGCCAGCGCGCCTGGGCTGCGGCCGCCGCCTCATCGTGGCCGGGCTCGGACACCACGTAGGCGACCAGGCGCAGGTCCGCCTGGGCATCGTCGCGGCGCGCGAGCACCACCACATCCGTCACGCCGGGGCACGCTGCGAGCCGGTGCTCGATCTCGCCCAACTCGATGCGGAAGCCGCGGATCTTGACTTGGTGGTCGATGCGGCCCACGAATTCCAACTCGCCGTCGGGCAGCCAACGGACCAGGTCTCCGGTGCGGTACATCCGCGCTGGCGCGTCGGTGGAAGACAGGTCAGGCAGGAAGCGCTCTGCAGTGAGCGTGTCGCGGTTCAGGTAGCCCCGCGCGACCCCCTCGCCGCCGAGGTACAACTCGCCGACCGAGCCGATCGGCACCGCGCGGCGCTGTGCGTCGAGCACGTGCGCAGTCACGTCACGCATCGGCCGGCCAATCGCGATCACGCGGTCGGTGCCGGCGTAGCGTCCTTGCAGCACCGACCAGGTGGCGTAGGTCGTCGTCTCGGTCGGGCCGTACATGTGCAGCAGGTGGCGCGGCGGCGCCGCGGCCAGCACGCGGTCCACCGCCTCGTAGTTGACTTGCTCGCCGCCAAACAGCAGGTACTGCAGCGAGCCGAAGCCGTCAGGCAGCTCGTGCGCGACCTGGTTGAACAGCGCCGTCGTCACGAACAGCACCGTCACGCGTTCGGCCACCAGCCGCGCCTGCAGGCGCAGCGGATCCAGCAGCGTGTCCTTGTCGACACGGACCAGCCGCGCGCCGTGAGACAGCGCGTGCCAGACCTCGAAGGTCGTCGCATCGAACGCCGCGTTGGAGGCCTGCGCGATGGCATCGTCCACGGTCACCCGCAGGTAGGTGTCGTCGCTGACCAGCCGCACCACGTTGCGGTGCGTCACCGCCACGCCCTTGGGCTCGCCGGTGGAGCCGGAGGTGTACAGGACGTAGGCCAGGTTGTCCGAGCGCAGCGCGCCGCGCGCTGGCGCGGTGCTCGGCATCCGAGCCAGCCGATCGACGAGGTCATCAGCGTCGAGCGCGCTCACCGGCACCTCGGCCGGCACGGCCGCGCGCAGGCGCTCGGCCAGGTCGCGGCGGGTCAGCACGCGCACGGCGCCGGCGTCCTGCGCCAGGTAGCGCAGCCGTGCCTCGGGAAGATCAGGGTCCAGCGGCACATAGGCACCGCCTGCCTTGAGCACCGCCAGCATCGCCACCACCAACTCGGCCGAACGCGGCAGCGCGAGGCCCACCCGGGTGTCCGGGCCGACGCCGACCTCGGCCAGCCAATGCGCCAGGCGGTTCGCGCGCGCCTCCAGCTCGCCGTAGCGCAAGGTGGCGTCGCCGAACACGAGGGCGGTCGCATCAGGCCGTTCCGTAGCGCGAGCCTGCACCAGCTCATGGATGCAGGCGCCGCGCGGGAACGGGCTGCGGGTGTCGTTCCAGGCCGCCAGGACGCGCCGCTCGTCGTCGCCCGGCAATTCGGCCGCTTCGTGCGCCGCGTCGACGTCGGCCAGCATGGCCT
>NZ_JBFUGE010000800.1:0-2380 GCF_056403075.1 Ideonella sp. P3_A4
CCACAAGCCCTTGCCGCTCGGCGCACCGAAGTACAGCACCTTCGCGTGGTTAGGGTCCACCGCCAGGCGCTCACCCATGCCGCGGYCGGGCATGTTGCCGCCCAGCTTGAACGGCAGCTTGGTGGTCTGCCAACTGCGGCCCTGATCGGACGAGCGCAGGATCGCGCCGATGTTCGGATCCCAGCTGTTGGTGTACATGCCCACGGCGGCGTAGACGCGGTTGGCATCGCCCGGGTCGGCGGCCACGCTGACCACGCCATTGAAACCCCAGTTCTTCCACCCCACCCAATCCAGCAGCGGCTTCCAGGCCTGGGTCGATTCGCTCCACCGGTACATGCCGCCGATATCGGTCCGCGCGTAGATCAGGTCCTTCTGGGCCCGGCTGAACACGATGCCCGAGATGAACCCACCACCGCGGATGGACACGTTCTTCCACGAATAGGTCGACGCCAGCGGAGTCTCACCCGCATCGGCGTTAGCGGTCGCTGCGCCCGCCACCTGCGCCGAAACCGCCAGTGCGGCGGCAAACATCAATACTCGGACTTTTGGTGGCGGCGTCATGTGGGTTCTGCGGGTTGAAAACAGTGGCCGAGGTTGTATCTCGTGGCCATATAGTCATACAAGTTGCAGAACGCATGTGGCGTAACAACCAGTCAGCTGGACGGTCGGGTTAGCCCCTCCGAGACTCCGGACCCATTGCCCGCGGCTGCTGCCCCTGCGGCTTCGACACAATCGCGTACCGATTTGCCTCACGAGGTCTTCCAGATGTCATCCGGCCCCACCGTGTTTCACTTCAATTCGGCCATCGTTCGCAAGCCGGCGCGCTCCGTCGTCAATGGCTTGCGCGCCGACGACCGCGGGAGCCCGACGCTTGAGGGCGTGCAGGCCGAGCACGATGCCTACGTGGCGGCCCTGCGCGCTGCGGGCGTCGAGGTCACCGTCCTGCCGGCGCTCGAGACGTTTCCGGATTCGATCTTCGTGGAAGACCCGGCGTTCGTGCTCCCGGAAGGGGCGATCCTCCTTCGACCCGGCGCGCCAAGCCGCGCTGGCGAGACGCCTGAAATCGCGCCGACGCTGCGTGCCATGTTCGAGACCGTCCTCGACTTGCCACAGCCCGGCTTTGCAGACGGCGGCGACGTGCTGGTGACGCCCAAGGCGATCAAGATCGGCCTTTCAGCCCGCACCGACCACCAGGGCGCCGAAGCGCTGGCCTCGTGCCTCGCCAGGTTCGGCCGCAGGAGCGAGATCGTGAAGACCCCGGAGGGCGTACTGCACTTCAAGACCGAGTGCTCGCTGCTCGACGAGGAAACCGTGCTTGCGACCGAGCGGCTCGCGCGCTCTGGCGTCTTCGAGGGCTTCAGGCAGATCGTCGTCCCGGACGGTGAGGAGGCGGCGGCCAATGCGCTGCGAGTCAATGACGTGGTGATGGTCGGGGCGCAGTTTCCCAAGACCATCGCGCTCCTCGACAAGCTTGGCTATCAGGTCGTTTCCCTCGGCACCGCGGAAATCGGCAAGATCGATGCGGGCCTTTCCTGCATGTCATTGCGATGGTGGGCGCCTCGCTGAACCTTGCCTGGGCGGCTCATGCATCAGCAATGATCTCGTTGGCCTGGTTGTCGACGATGACCGGGCTCTCGAAACAGGTACTTCGGCGCGCTGCCCACGAAAAGCTGCTTGGCCTTCTCGCGAGAGACCGGTTGGGGAAGCCGGAGCGGGCCGGACCTTGACGTCAGCGCACGCCAGGCGGGATTGGACCCCCGCGCCTACCTTTGCAGAACAAAATCATTCCCTGACCGCGCCGCAAACATCAGATGGCGAAACGGACAGGCAGCACGCCGCCGCGCCGCTCGTTGATCAGTCGGTCGGTCCGTCCGTTGGTCGGGACCGCTGCGCCAGCAGGCGCTTGCGCACCGCATAGATGTTGTTGCGCAGCGCGTAAAGCTCTTCGGCATAGGACAGCGGCACCGCAATACGGTGTGTGACACGGTCCAGTTCGTCCAGCTCGTCGAGCAAAGCGTCGGGCTCGGCTGTGCCGGTTTCCAGCTTTGCTTCCACCTCGCGCAGTCGCGCATACCAGCGGAACACGCGCGAGCGCACGCGGAAGGTGTAGAGCGGCGGTACTACGCGCGACAGCGGCAGCATCAGCACCAGCAGGCCGCCGACCACCAGCCACATGCGTTCCAGCAGAGTGCCGGCCCAGAAGGGCAGGTAGCGCGCCCAGGCCGGCGGCGTGCCGTTGATCGCGCGGTCGCCCTCGGCGCTGACCGGCAGCTCGCTGGTGCGGGTGTTGGGGAAGTCGCGCGCGCCATTGAACCAGCCGGCCTCGCTGTGCTGGCTCAGGGCCGCCTGCGCGAACAGCTGGCGCAGCGCAGGGTGCGTC